>JAYSXU010000194.1:0-16555 GCA_043716965.1 Fimbriiglobus sp. | reverse complement strand
CCAGGGTCGCTTGACAACCAAGAATCCACCGGCGTTCGCGGGCACAGAGTGGCCCTGTTTATCGACAACATCCACGCTGATGCCGGGCAACGGCTTTGTGGCACTGCCGGGCTTGGTCGGGGTGGCGCCGGGCAACGGCGCGATCATGATGGCGCCGGTTTCGGTTTGCCACCACGTGTCAACGATCGGGCACTTTCCGCCGCCGATCATCTCGTGATACCACATCCACGCTTCCGGGTTGATCGGCTCGCCGACGCTTCCTAACAGCCGCAACGACGAAAGATCCTTGCCCTTCGGCCACTTGTCACCCCACTTCATGAATGCCCGAATTGCCGTCGGAGCGGTGTAAAGAACGGTAACACGGTACTTTTCGATGATGTCCCAAAAGCGGTCTTCTTGCGGATGGTTCGGCGCGCCTTCATACATCACGATGGTCGAACCGTTTGCCAGCGGCCCGTACACGGTGTAGCTATGGCCCGTGACCCACCCCACATCGGCGGTACACCAGTAGATGTCGGTATCCTTGATGTCGAAGACCCACTTGTGGGTCAACGACGCCCCGAGCAGAAACCCTCCCGTGGTGTGCAGCACGCCCTTCGGTTTCCCGGTACTGCCAGACGTGTACAGGATGAACAGTGGGTGTTCGCTATCGAACGGCTCGGCAGGGCAATCGGCGGAGGCTTTCGCCATTAATTCGTGCCACCACACGTCACGCCCCGGCTTCATTTCGATGGGTTGTTGACACCGATTGAACACGATGCACGTCGTGACCGTGGGTGACTTAAGCAAGGCGTCGTCCACGTTCGCTTTCAGTGGAACGATCTTACCGCGACGCCAGCCCGCGTCCGCAGTGATGATGACTTTAGCCTGGGCGTCGTTGTTGCGGTCGGCCACAGCTTCAGCGGAGAATCCACCGAACACGACTGAATGCACAGCACCGATCCGGGTGCAAGCCAGCATCGCAATTGCGGCTTCGGGGACCATCGGCATGTAGATCGTGACGCGGTCGCCGCTTTTCACATCCAGTGATTTCAGCACGTTCGCAAACTGGCACACTTCCCGGTGAAGTTCGGCATAGGTCAACGTCCGGCGATCACCCGGTTCGCCTTCCCACAGAATCGCGGGGCAATCTTTCTTGGTCGCAAGGTGCCGATCAATGCAGTTGTCACTCACGTTCAGTTGCCCGCCGACGAACCACTTGGCGTGCGGCGCGTTCGACCAATCCAACACCGCGTCCCAGGGTTTGAACCAGTGCAGCGATTTCGCCATTTCGGCCCAAAACTCATCGGGTTCGTTCTCGGCCCACTGCCGCAGGCGATCCGCTTCCGCAGCGCTGGAAATGTGGGCGGCGGATGCAAACGCTTCAGACGGCGGGAAAACGCGGGTTTCTTTGAGGACGCTTGTGATATTCGGGCTGGCAGACGCCATGATGCACCAGAGTGAAGGCGTGTTCGGTGGGGAGTGGCCACCGTACAACAGATCGGGAGATAGGAGAAAGGGTAGATAGCACGCGGCCAAAGTGCAACGGTTTGGTCCGCCGAACGGAGAATGTGATGGGTGATACGTTTCGGATTGCGCTGGTTCAAATGAAATGCGACCCACAACCAGGACCGAATCTGGACAAAGCGGAAGTGGCAATCCGTGCGGCTGCGAAGCAGGGCGCGCAGATCGTGTGCTTGCCGGAATTGTTCCTCGGGCCATACTTTTGCCAAAAAGAAGACACGGCAACGTTCGACCTCGCCGAACCGATTCCGGGTCCGTCGTCGGATCGGTTGGCAGCCGCCGCCAAGGCCAACGAGGTCGTGGTGATCGGGTCCATCTTTGAGAAGCGAATGCCGGGCGTTTACCACAACACCGCCACGGTATACGACGCTGATGGCACGTTACTCGGGCTGTACCGCAAGATGCACATCCCCGATGATCCGCTTTACTACGAGAAGTACTACTTCACCCCAGGTGACCTCGGGTGGAAGGTGTTCAACACGAAGTACGCCAAGGTCGGCACGCTGATTTGCTGGGACCAGTGGTATCCCGAAGCGGCGCGATTGACTGCCTTGCAGGGCGCCGAAGTCATCTTCTACCCGACCGCGATCGGTTGGCACCCGAAAGAAAAAGCGGAATACGGCGAAGCTCAGCAGTCCGCGTGGGAAACCAGTATGCGTGGTCACGCCATTGCCAATGGTACGTACATCGCGGGTGTCAACCGCATCGGCCACGAGTTGCCACCCGATGGCGATCACGCTAGCGGGATTGAATTCTGGGGCGGGTCGTTTGTGTCCGACCCGTTCGGGCGTGTGTTGCAGAAAGGCAGTGTTGACAAGGATGAAGTGATCGTCGTGGAGTGCAACCGCAAGCTCATGGAAGACGTCCGCCGCAACTGGCCGTTCTTTCGGGACCGACGGATCGACTTCTACAGCGGCATCACGAAGCGAGTTGCGGACTGAAATGAAACCGCCGCAGTGTGATCTGCGGCGGTTCCGTTTGTTATGGGTTCTTCTTCTCGTCTTTCTTCTCAGACTTCGGCGGTGGAGCCGGTGGCTTCATTGGTGCCGGTGGTGGCAGCGGTGGCGCGGGCTTGACCATCGGGATCGGGTTGTTGGCCGGCAACGCCGGCATCGGTGGCGGTGGCAACTTCACTTCTCGATTCGTAACGGGTTGAATCGGTGGAATCGAGACTGGGGGTGTTGCTACGGGTGGCTTCGGTTGGATCGGGGGAAGCCCAAGTTTCGGTGGTTGTGGCATTGGTGGTAGCGGCATCGGAGGCTTCGCTTCTTGAACTGGCTTGGCTCCCGGTAGAGAAGGCGGCACAATGACCGGCGGAACAGGCTTCGCTCCTGTAACAGGTGTCGGCAATGGCAACGGTTGAACCGGAACCTGCGGTTTTGGATCGACTTTAGTCGGTACGAGCGGCTGCGGAGGCACGATCGGCGTGAAAGGCTTGACTGGCTGAATCACCGTCGGGCTGATCCCAGTTGCGGGCTTAGGGGTCTCTTTCACAGCCGTTGGCACCATCGGGTTGATGGGTTTCGTGAGTTCCGTTGCAGGTGGGATGATATTCGGTGCGCGGTTCTTTAGTTCTGCAAGTTGGGTCGGTGCCGGTGGCGGTGGAGCCTTTTCGGGGGCAGCCGGTGCTTGTGCCCGTGCGATGACCGTCTTCGGCACATCAAGCTTGATCTGCCGAGGTTTGTCTGTGGCAACCATTGGCCCGGTCTGCCGATCCGCGAGTTTAGTCTCCGCTTTGTCGCGCTGCACACCCACGTCTCGCAACTGCTTGGCCATCTTCTGTTCTTGAAGCTGCTCATCTTTCAGTACCGGCTTCAACACAAGGCTGGTATTCGTCTGCTGAATCGTCTTCAGCGGTTGCACCATCAGCAGTGAATTAGTGACACTATTATTGTTAACCGTCTTGTTGTTCACGGTGTTCGTCACATTGGTCACGTTATTCGTGACATTAGTTACATTCGTGATGTTGTTCACGACCGTATTTTGGGTGACCAGTGTACGCGGAGGACGTTGGACCTCGCCGTTGAATCGACCGACGTAAATCGCGTTGATGTTCGTCACAAAGATTGGGTCGGAACGGTGAGCGACTTGGTAGTAACTCCAAAGCGGGTCGTAGTTTGACGCACGACCGAAACCGACACTGACCGCGAAGTTCGTACCACGAGCGCTGCCACACCAAGCGTTGTACCCGATCGTGGTGTACCGTGGTTCAAAGTAATCACCGAAGTAATAACAGTTCCAACCCCGTCGGGTGAACATCGCACCCATCATGCAATCATTCGAGATCGCGTAGCTCGGTGTGTAGATGTAGGCTGGTCGCGCTATCACGGACGGAGCAAATACGACTGGGGCAAATAAAACCCCGCGGCCTTCAATCGGGTGATCCCAATACCCATCAATGAAGATGTACCCGCCGGGCGTCCAGCGGTAGTGGGCTGGTACCCAAACCCAATTGATACGGTGTTCCACCCAGAAGCCGGGACGCCAGACGTAGTGATTGCGCCACACCCACGAACCGGGGATGTAGAAACTGGTCTGGGTAGGGCTAGGTATGCTGGGAGCGTACTCCAGTTGGACGGGCGGCGGCGGGAGATATTCGAGTTCGGCCTGTTCGGGCAAGGGTTGTTGCCAGAAGCCGTGGACCCATTGCCAGCCGCCACGCATTTCGCGCCAGCTACCGGGCAGCCAAACTCGTCCGGGTGGTGGCACACGCCAAAACCCGCTGATCCAGATAAAGTCCGTTCGTTCCTCGTCGAAGTGCCAATAGCCGGGTATCCACTGGACGTTATCGCCTGCCGGTTTTTGGTCCGGGGGGAGTTCTTCAACCGGAGCCGGTGGGATTTTCGGAACTAAGACCCCCGCCGTCGGAGCTTCGGCAGTCGTTGCAAACGCTTCATGGACCGGGCCGCGGGCCAAGACTTCGACATCTTGATCGCGTTGGGCCATGCCAATGGCGGGACTGAACGCGAAAAGTGCCCCGAACAAACCCGCTAAAACTAGTTGGGATCGACGGATACGCATAGCGGAACCTCAAAAGGGTGACGGATAGGACGTGCCTATCGCCACCCATCAACGACCCAGAATTCAAAACTTGCGCGTTTCGCCAAAGCCGGCTCAAGTTCACACGAACTCGCTCCGAATGACTTTCGGCACGTCATACCAACGACCATCAGCATCCACAACACCGATCACCAACGCAACTCCAACCCGAATTGAACGCCGTGTACCCAGAGGTCGCTTTGCTTGAACGTCGGCAGCGGGCGGTTCTGGCTAAACGGTACCGGCGGGCCGTTCGGCACGAACGTGAGGTCCACGGTGCGATCAATTTGATCGCCGGGTCGAATCACGTTCGACCAGTACAGGAAGTTGTACCCGACGTAAGTTCGCAGGTTCGGCGTCACCATATAGCCGAGATTCAAGGTGGCCTCGGGTACCACGCTGAACTTCTCACGGTTAAAGGTGCCGATGTTTGGCCCGGCTGCCAGTAGCCCGCCGGTGAAGCGTTCCGTGCCTTGGCCCGGTCGGGTGCGACTCTGCGTCCCGTTAATTTCGACTTCTTGGGCGTTCACACCCATCGCCACCGAAACCCGGCCGTCAACGTCGATTCGACCCATCCGCTGACCGAACGCATAGCCGATCTGCCCGCCATGAAAACGGTTGCGGGTTTTGAACGAGTCCTGCACCACAATGCTCGTGCCTTGCGGATCGGGGGCATTCGGCCCTGCAATGATGAACTCCGTGATTGCGAGGTCTTCGCGCAAATTCAGATGGCGATACCCGGCAAAAATCTCCGAACGTGAGGTACAAGTTCGGCAAAGGGATTGGCGATAGTTCAGATCCGCACCCCACAAGGCGCTGCTCGTCTCGACGAGCAAAGTCCCGGTCGATAGGCCAGGGAACGCCACTAACTCCGCGAATTCCTGGTTGAAATTCGGCGCGAAGATTGGCCGGGCAATCGTCGGGAATCGGTTGGAGTCGATTTGGAATCGGCTCGACTGCCGACCGAGGAAAAACACGCTGCCGTCAATGCCTTGCGACAAACAATCATCGCACCACGTACCACCGCGAATCCGAAATCCGTTGCGGGCCGTCGTGCCAAAAGTTCCTGGGCCGAGCAACGTTTGCGTACCGGGCTGACCCAGGTAGCCGAACGATTGCGACGCCCCCGTTGAGGCTAACACCGGCACATTCCCTGCCCGCATCCACCAGAGCAGGTACTCCGTCTGCACGAAGTAGCGATCGGTTGTGATGGGGCTTTCACCCAAAACAACTGTATCGTTGTCTTCCCCGAAACGCCCCAATCCGAAAATGTCCAGGAAGTGACGGTCCCGTGACAACGTCAAGTTCGGCGACCCAAACGCACCGCGACGACTCGGGACGACGGCAGTTACTGCTGGTAAACCCGGCGTAGGCACCAGTTGTGGACATGGCGTACCCATCGGTGAAGCACCCCAAATTTCGTTCCCACTCGACGGGACGAATGGCACCGGAATCGGAGACAGGGGCAGTGTTTGCGGCAGTACGGCTCGCGGCTTTGGTGGCGGTTCCGTTTGCTTTTCAACTGACTTCGGCTTCGTCGCTAGCTTGAGCGGAACATCCTGCTTCGGAATCACGGAACGTGGTTGCGGTAACGGTTCCGAGTCAGGCGGGAGTGGGATAGTTGGTGCGATTGGTGGAGTCACTTGCTGCGCAACGGTTCTCACGATCGGTCCGGAAGTCGCTACCCACTTGGGCTCATCGCCGGGTGACGGTGACCACGGAGAATCCGCCGGTTTATTCGCTGGTTGCGGCATAGTCTGCCCGTTCGGACGCCAGTTTGAGTCGTCGGCGCGAGCGTAACCGCCCGCAATCCAGGCCGCGACGATGAGTAGAATTCCCATCCGTCGCATGGTTAATCTCCGTGAAATACCGTAACTGAAATCGAACGAGTCACTTCCCCTAACTTTGTCGGCATTTTGGACCAGCAATCGTTACGAATTCCCGGACCGTAACAATTGCTACAAACTATCAACCGTTTCAAATCGGGCTTGACGGACGGGGGATAGACTTGCGATGTACACGGTGCAAAAACCTTGCGAACTCTGAATATCGAAGTATCCCCGGTACGAGTAGATCGGTCGGTGGAGACTTGAAATGGTGACAATGCCCATGAAACACTATTTGAAACGACTTCGACTTGGTCTGACGGGTTTGCTCGTGGTGTGCTGTGTTGGGTCGTCGAGTTCCGCGTTTTACTTCGCCGGTTGGCCCGGTGATGGAATCCCCCGAACGCCGTCCCTCATCACCCCCGGTCAGTCGTCCAGTCAAATTGTACCTAGCCCACTTTTTTCCGATGAATTGAAGACCCGGATCCCCGTTGAGCGAACAAGCACCGAGACGCCAGCCACCCCGGAACCAACAACAGCCGCACTTGCGGTGTTGGGATTGGGTGCCGTTGCTGTCGTTCGTGCTTGGCGGCGGTCGCGGTAGACAGAATTCACAGAAATGGACCGAGCCGTGGAATGCTTCCACGGCTCGGTCCATTTCTGTGTTAACAATCGCCGATTACGCTGCAATTCGTAATTGTTGGCGAACGTAGGCCGAACACACGTCGATCACACGGCGTTGTTGAGCGTCCGTAATTTCGGGGAACATCGGCAACGAAAGAACATTTTTCGCAGCCTCTTCACTCACCGGGAAATCTCCGGCTTGGTGTTCAAGGTGCGTCAAGCATTCTTGAAGGTGCAACGGCGATGGATAGTAAACTTCGCAGCCGATGCCTTCGCTCTTCAAAAACTTCACCATAGAATCCCGGTGCCCCGCCAACACGCGGAGCGTGTACTGGTTGAACGTGTGCTTGCCGTAAGGTCGCACGACCGGGCGGTGCAAGAAGCCGTTCAAACCCGTCGTTTCAATCAGGGCATCGTAACGTGCTGCCGCACTTTGGCGACCCTCGATCCAGCGATCGACGTGTGGCAATTTCACGCGCAACATCGCGGCTTGGATCGCATCTAAGCGGGCGTTCCAGCCGATGTATTTATGGAAGTATTTCACTTCCGAGCCATGCACCCGATACGCTGCCATTTTTTTGTTGACGGCGGCGTTGTTCGTCGTCACCATCCCCGCGTCGCCCATCGTGCCGAGGTTCTTGCTCGGATAAAAACTGAAGCAACTGACAACGCCCAACGTCCCGCAGCGTTGGTCTTTGTATTCGGCACCGAATGATTGCGCCGCGTCTTCAATCACGGCCAAACCGTGTCTGTCCGCGATGTCCCAAATCGGGTCCATGTCGCAACATTGGCCGAAGAGATGCACCGGCATAATCGCCTTCGTCCGAGGCGTAATTTTGGCTTCGATCAAGTCGGGGTCGATGTTGAACGTGAGCGGGTCAATGTCCACAAAAACCGGCGTTGCCCCCACGCGGATGATCGACCCGACTGTGGCAAAAAACGTGAACGGTGGCAGTATGACTTCGTCGCCGGGGCCAATGTCGAGGCCGTACAGGGCGAGTAGAATCGCATCGGTCCCGGATGCACAACCGAGTGCATACGGTGCCCGACAATACGCAGCGGCTTCTTCTTCAAACTTCGTGACTTCCGGGCCGAGAATTGCTTGACCGGAATACAGCACGCGGAGCACTGCGGAATCAATTTCATCTTGCAGGCCACGATACTGGAGTGCGATGTCACACAACGGCACCGGGGCAGGACGATCAGCCGACATGGCGACTCCTATTGGATAGATCGAAACGGTGAATGGCCGTTGCTGTTCTGGGTTCTGCGTTCCGAATTTAGATGTATTAGTTACGAAATCTCCTGGGGTTTTGTCAAGACAGGTAAACCGATACCTGTCCGGAGTGATAACTCGTCTAGCATTCCCAGCCCATTTTGTTTTATGGTTTGGGCACCGATTCGGCGGCTGAGTCCGCTTGAAGCCCCAAGTTCACGGAGGAACGCCTGATGCGCACGGTTCTATTCACACTCGCGTTTCTGACGCTCACCACGTCCGTCGGAGTCGCTGCCACGCCAGTACACGACAACGCCGCGCTGAGGGCGGTTCGGTTTGTGGACAAGTCGGAAGGCTGGGCAGTCGGGGATCACGGCGTTATTTGGCACACGATTGATTCCGGTCGAACCTGGGAACGACAACCGACCGGCTCGAAGGCTTCCCTTCGTGGCATCTCGATGGTAACGCCCTATTTGGGGTGGGTCGTGGGGCGAATCGAACTGCCAAACGCTGCCGGTTCGATCGGCGTCGTCCTTCAAACGCAAGACGGCGGCGCGACGTGGAAGGAAATCTCGACGTACCCCTTTTCCGGATTGAATGCGGTCCAGTTCTTGGATGAAAATCACGGCATTGCTGTTGGTGACGGCACAGACACTTCGCCAACGGGCGCCTTCCGCACAACCGATGGCGGCAAGTCCTGGATGACACTGAACGGCCCGCGTGTTTCGACGTGGCGCGCCGTCGATTGTAGCCGACCTGATGCGGCGCTATTGTGCGGTGACAACGGGTTGGCAGTGCTGAAAGGCAACACCATCACGCGGCCCGGTGTGATCGCTGGAGTTACCGCAACATCCGTGGCACGAAGCATCGGTGACCGCCTCATCGTGGCTGGAAAAGCCGGTGAGATGCGCCGACTGGTCGATTCAGCCGGTAGTTTTGAAGTCTGCAAGCCAATCACCACGGAAGCTGCGAAGCAATGCGATTTCCGCGGGCTGTCAGTCGTCGGCGATCACATCTGGGCGGTGTGTCGGCCTGGTTCGGTGGTTTTCCACTCGACCGATTTCAGCCAAACTTGGGAGACCCAGAAAACACCCATTACCACGCCTTTGAACGCCGTTTGCATGATTGATGCGAACACCGGCTGGGCAGTCGGCGAATTCGGCACAATACTGGCCACGACCGACGGCGGCAAAACCTGGACGATGCAAAAGTCGGCCGGCCAACGCGCTGCCGTTCTGTTCGTTCACGCTCGTGGTGAAAGTGTACCGCTTTCGACGATCGCCATGCTTTCGCACCAGGATTGCTATCACACTGCAACGCTGGTCGTCGGGCACACCGATGAATTCCGGCTGGCATCTGCTGTGCGAACGATCGGTGGGACCAGTGCGGAAGTGGATGGCAGCAAGCATTGGGCGGGGTACATGACAGAACCAACACCCGACCGCAGCCCGGAACTGCTGAAGTCCACCCGCGACCCCGCGTTGCTGGCAAGGCTTGTGCTGGCCATCCGCATGTGGCGTCCGGAAGTGATCGTCACTGATCTCGTCGCCGCCGACTCGCCGACCTCGGATTTGCTGGTGATGTTGCACATGAAGGAAGCGTTCACCCTCGCCGCCGATGCGACTGCGTTCCCGGAACAACTCAAGACGTTCGGGGTCGAACCGCACGCGGCCAAAAAGATTTACTCGGTGACCGCAGGTGCTGACAAAGCGACAATCGCAGTTGACCTCACGAAGTTTAGTCCGGAAGTCTGCGAGTCTTGGAACACGTTTATCGAACCGGCGTCAATGATTCTCAACAAAAACCTCGGCACCACTGGCACCGCCTGTTTTCGCTTAGTCGCTCACCGACTCCCCGGCGCGGAGAAACACACGGCGTTGATGCAAGGAATTGATCTGGCTGAAGGCGGGCCGTCTCGTTGGACTCGCGGTGAATTATCGCCACCAAAAACACTAACCTTCGCCGAGTGGGAACGGTTTGCCAAGCTCCGTCAAGAAATGACTGCGCTTTGTCTGAAGCCAGAAGCAGGCGGGGGACTTGAGAAATCGTTATCGCAAATCCTCAGCACACTCGCCACCCTGCCGGATACGATCGCGTGCCGTGCTGCATTGGCACTCGGGTTCCGGTTCACGGAACAAGGCCAATGGACGGCAGCGCGGGAACTGTTCACGTTCGTTGTCGAAAAATATAGCCTGCAACCAGGATCGGTTGAAGCATCGCGGTGGCTCATCAAATACTACACAAGTGGGGAAATCCGCCGTCGGCTCGAACTCGGACATCAGCCGATCTTCCAACGCGCCGCGTTCGAGTTGATCCCAGGCGATGCCGTGCAACAGGCGTCATATACGGATGCCCTCCAGACTCAGCCGATGTACCGCTTCACTAGCACTGACGCATTCACCTCGTGGAACCAAGTCGCAATTGACCTCGAATCGCAACTCGCGGTTGCGGGCAGCAATTACGCGCGGGATCCTGCGAATCAGCTTTGCTTGATGACAGCCCGGCGACACATTGGTCGCGTCGGCGATAACTCAAGAATCTTGAAAGCCATGCTCGCCACCAACCCCGCCGAGCCACGCACCGATCCGTGGATGGGACGCCTCGCGGAAGAATTGCGTCTGGCCAACAACGAAGAAAGCGAGAACAGTCATGCATCCCGAGCGGTTTGCCGCATGACCACGACGAAGCCGTTCTTGGATGGAAAACTCGACGAGAGTTGCTGGGCGGATGCGTCGATTGTGCAACTGAAGCCAAGCGCTGTCATGCAACCCGGTTATGCAGCGACGGCGAAATTTCTGTTCGACGACAAATTCTTGTACATCGGTGTGACCTGTTCGCACCCGTCAGGCAAACAAGTCACCAAGGTCGATAAACGCGAACGCGATAAGGACTTGAACGGTCACGATCGGGTTGAGATTCTGCTCGATCTCGATCGGGATTATTCGACCTACTACCGGCTGCGTGTCGATCATCGTGGGGCCGTGGCGGAAGATTGTTGCGGTGATGCAACCTGGAACCCCCGGTGGTTCGTCGCGGTTGATACGACGCCATCCGGATGGACCGCCGAACTGGCCATTCCGATCAGTGAATTGACCAGCAACCCGAGTTTAGCCAACCAAGTGTGGGCGATGAACGTGGTCCGTGTGATTCCGGGGATCGGGGTCGATTCCTGGGCCGGTCCGACCGACACCGCACCGAATCCCCAAACGATGGGGCATTTACGCTTCATCGGCGCGAAAGCAGTCGCGCAACCGGCAATCATCAAATAACGGCGTTCGCTAAAAGTCGTACCCCATCCGAAGGCCGTAGATGTTCGCGCGGCCTGGGTTGCCTTTGTCGGCTTGCGGCGCGGCATGAATGTAGTTGGCGGTAACCCGTAGGAACGGGTTCAGGTACCAGTTCACGCCGACTGTCAAGTCCGTCAACCGCCCGCCCCGAACCGCACCGTTGTCCAGGTCCAAGTGCGAGAGTCGCAGTGCCAGTTCCCACGCACCCGGACCAAAACCCCAACCGCCGTCGGGCTTCTGGCTGAAAAAATCTGTCTTCGGAATGACCCGGTCAAACGTGCCGTTCTCGCGGCGATACGGGCGATGCTCGCCAGTTAAAAACAGGCTGAGCGTCGTGTACCAGGACTGAAAAACCACCATGCCCGCATTCATGGTGCTGACCGGAGTCAAGATGTACTCCCCCTGAAACGACACGGGGCCGTGCGTCCAGGCGAGTTCAAAACCGAGGAGTTGGTACCACTTCGCGGCAATGTCGCCGGTATCAACGAAGTTTGGGATGTTGGGCGTGGTCGCGCCGATGCGGGCTTCCGGTTGGGATCGAAATCGGACCGTGTCGTTCTTCGTGCCCCGAATGCTATACCCCAATCCGACGTGTAAGTACCGACTGCCACCCGATGACTCGTCGAAGTAGGGCAGTCCCGTGATTCGCCCGGTCACAGCCGACTGGAAATTGGTCCCCGCGTCGTCACCAAACACGTCGCTGTCCGTGCGAAAAAGTCCAACCGCCCACGTCGCCCGCTGGTCGAGAACGGAGCGGTCTGCCATGATTCCGAGGTTTCGGGCGGGTGCAAACGGGGCGTCTGGAAGGCTCCGTTCGAGAAAGACCGTGTAACGGTTGTTGGTGTAGCGTTCGAGGCTGAACGGTTCAAAGAAGTGACCGACCCGCACGCGACCGACATACGGCAAATCGTGCAACCCCGCGTAGACGTCCAAAAACGACGGGCGACCGGCCTGCGCGAAATCCATTTCGACCCGGTATTCCGACGGTCCGTAATCCCCGAAAGCGCGCAGCCGCGCGCGGCGGAACGCCGCACCGTCGGGAATCGTCTGATACTTGGCCCGATTGTTATCGTCTTGGCTGACCCAAATGGTGTCGGTCTGGAGTTGACCACTCAGTTTAACCGTGGGCATCTGCTGCCCGGCGAGGTTGGTGGGAGGTCGTTCGAGTTTTTCGACCCGCTTCTGCAAATCACTCAGCAGATCTTTCGACGGTTCCTTCACCAGATCGGCGACAGGTATCACCTCGCTCGGTGGATCTTCGGCGCTGGCCGCGTCGCGGCAGCATCCCACGATTATCGCGCAAACCAACAGCCGATGACAAACAGCTTTCACAATCGCGCTCCCACACTAGTTGGATAAGCAGCGATTGATAGCGAACATTGTGGGAAGAATCAACGCAAAGCAGGCCGTGGCGAAAACGGGTTAATTGTTGCCCGGTTCGGGTGGGGGTGAGCGATCGGCGGGGGGTTCAACAGGGTTCAACGCGCGGTGAACGGCTTCTAGGAGTTTTTCGGTGGCAAAGGGTTTGCGGATGTAATCCACCACGCCCAACACTTCCGCGTACATCTTGTGCCGACTGCCCTCGTTCGCGGTAATCATGATAATCGGCGGCGTGTCGGGCTTGTCCTTGAAATGCTCCAGTACCGGGTAACCGCCCATACGCGGCATCATCATGTCCAGGATGACGAGGTCGGGGCGTTGGTTGTAGATGAATTGTTTGCCTTGCCCGCCGTCGTGGGCCTGTAAGACGCGGTACCCTTGGCGTTCGAGCACGAGCCGCAAACCGTCCACGAGTTCGCGGTCATCATCGACAATCAAAATCGTCTTTTGAGCGACCATCCCGACCCCCTTCATTCCGGCGACTTCACCACCACACGATACCAGTGTCTGGTCACTCTCACAAGTTCCCGGCAACGATCGTAGCAGTTCGACACCAGTTCCGCTTACAACTACAACATCTATTCATCACCCACCACGATTCAACTGCAGCCAAGTGCCAGCAAGGGTGTAGTCTGGTGACACGAGGCATTGATGACCGTGCGATTCACAGTTTTGGGAAGTGGCAGTTCTGGCAACGCCAGCGTGCTAGAATGCGACGGTTTCGGCCTGATGATTGATTGTGGCCTTGGCCCGCGCGTGCTGGCCAGTCGCTTGTCACTCGTGGGATTGTCGTGGAAGAGCATCTCGGCGGTCATTCTGACCCACACCCACGGCGACCACTGGCACGCGCTGACGCTCGCCCATTTGCGGCGATTGAATGTGCCACTCATCGCTCACCCCCGGCACCACGACACCCTTTCCGGTTGTGCTGAACATGATCCCCTACGCAAAGCGGGTCTCACTCGGGATTATCACGACTTGATCGAGATGGACATCAGCCCGCGATTGACTTGCCTGCCGGTGCAAGTGCCACACGACGCCGATCCGACGTTTGCGTTCCGTTTAGAAGTGAAAAATGACGATCCGAGCACCGCATTTGCTATCGGCTATGCGTCCGATGTCGGCCATGCGCCGGCGAAACTTGGGGAGGCATTCACAGGGCTGCATGTGCTGGCCCTGGAGTATAACCACGACGTGCAGCTTCAGAAATCCAGTGGTCGGCACCCGATTTTAGTGAACCGGGTGCTGGGCAATGACGGCCACCTCTCCAATGACCAAGCAGGTGAATTCACAGAACAAATTGCCCGTTCCAGTCGAGCCAACGGCTTGCTTCATCTCGTGCAATTGCACTTGAGCAAAGATTGCAACAAGCCCGAACTCGCGCAACAAGCCGCGCGTGTCGCTCTGGCTAAATATGCACCAACGGCGACGATCACCACCGCCACGCAATTTGCCCCGACGAAGCCCATCATTTTGTCAGACGCGACAATTTCCCCTGGCCGTCAGACCGTCAATTCCCTTTTGCGGCCATCCGTTCAGCCCATGCTTCCTGGATTGGAACACGATTCGTGACCCTGCTAATTTACGTAGGCTTTATCGGTTGCTCGGTTTGCTCATCTTAATCGGCCTGCGACAGTTCCCAGAATCCCGCAGGTTATGCTCTTTACACCGCCGACGTTAGGTGAAGACCAGTTTTGGATTCGACGCTGAGGCGCCAGCGGTCGCGCTGTGGAGGGAATCACCGATGAAACGTATACTGACGTTCAGTGCAAGCCTGCTTTGTTCGAGTCTTTGTGTGGCGGGGGACTGGGACGCTGTCTACCCCGGTCCTGCCGCTGCCCGCGTGGTCGAAACGGTGTCGGTTGGTTCAACGCCGACTGCTCCAATGCTGAACACCGTCAACGCTCAACCGACCCCGATCATCAGAACGAACCCGTTCACCAAACTGTTGGATTTACCCGTCAACAAGGCGAAATCGCCGGTGATGATGAGCGAACCAATCTCGGTCTATTCCGGCACAACCATTCCAATGGTGCCGAACGTAACCACAGCGCCGACGATGGTGACCACGCCATCGTTGCCGTCGTACTTGTCACCCCGCCGGCACATCAGTTCTGTGGATTTGACTCAACCGCTGCCCAATATTTTGACGGCGCCTCTGCCAACAACGCCGACGGTTTCCTACTCAGCAAATTCGACGTGCAACACGTGTTCGACAGGGTGCGTACCCTGTGGCACGCCGCTGTTTCAACCCGTGATGGGTTCACGCGGGATGTTGGGTTCACGTGGAATAGCGAATGGTGTGGTGGGCATGGGAAGTTTGCCTTCAATGGACCGCTTGAAGCATTGGATTGGCTACCAACCCGGTCCCTCGGGACTGCCCGTATTCGTGCCGACACCCTATCACGCCCCGGTTCGGGCCTACTTCCCCTGCACGCCGAACAGTTGCGCGAATCAGGGGCCAGTGAACTGTTACCCAGCACACGACCGAAACGCTGTTGCGAGTAGCGGAAGCGTGACACCGGCAGCGACGGGCGATTGCACCAGTGCGGCGTGTCGCGCACCCATTGCGAAAGGCTTCGGCCTGTTTGCACGCCCGAGTTCGACCTGTGCCACGACCGGATCCATTGGCGTGAACTGTGCGCCGGTTGCGGTCCCCTTGCCAGCAAGCTGCGTCGGGTCTGCAACGCCAACGCCATGTGGGCCGCGTGCCTGTGGATCCGTCCTAGACCGCATGTTGTCGTTCTTCACGATCGGATGTGGTCACAATGCGAACGCATGGGCCTGTCCGAGTACGACGTGCAATCTTCCGAATCAAGCGGGATGCAACACTGTTGCTGTGAACCCACCAACCGCGACTGTGCCAGTGATTATGGGGTACACCCAACCTGTGAGTGGTTATCGGTTTGCCAACCCAGTCGCCGGACCCGGACAGTACGCTCCCACAATGCAACCCGTTAGCAAAGCACCCCCAACCCAATCGGTCGAGCCTGCCGTGAATGCAGTGGCAGCAGCCAATCGTCCGTTCACGAATCCGTAAGCCAGCGATGCAGTCAACGCGAAATCGCCCAAGGCTGACCTCGGGCGATTTCGCGTTGACGCTCATAATTTACGGCTTCTTCGGGTCTATGGTCATCCGCCCGAATTGGTTCGGAACCATTAGTCCGACGTTTGGCACGGCAGGCATCGGGGACGCTTCGGGTACGCCGGGTGGTGAGATTCGTTGATAGCTGCCCGGTTGCGGAAGTTCATCGCTGCGGGTCGGTGACGTGGGAGGATAAGTTCCGTTTGGAACGAAGCCGTCGTTGCCGGGATAACTAATCGTCGGTGAGTTACTCGGTAAGATTCCGGAAACACCGTAGGACGGGTACGGATTTCCATAGCTAACCGGCTTGGTGGGCGCCCCGAGTAACGTATTGCACGACGCCCGATTCGAGGCCAGTGCATCATCGCAGGGGCGACGATCCGTCGTGTCACGACCGTGCGAGAAGCGCGACGACGGTGACTCGTCGTGATGGAAGATGCGATCAATCAATCGCGGTCGATCGCCACAGGTGTGACACCCGATGTTACCCAGGCCCGCGATGGCGATGAGTAATCCGAATCCGATTCGCCGCATAGTTCACCTTATCTCAAGGTTCTGTCCAGCCCGAAGGGTGCCGGCACCGGAACCTTGGAAC
>JAYSXU010000193.1:0-5467 GCA_043716965.1 Fimbriiglobus sp. | reverse complement strand
GGATTTTGCTAAGAACACCTTCGTAGTTGTGGATGGCCAACCCGAGTTGCTTCAAGTTGTTGGAACACTTGGCACGCGCTGCTGCTTCGCGGACTTTTTGGACGGCGGGGAGTAACAGGCCGATCAGAATTGCGATGATGGCGATCACCACCAGCAACTCGATCAACGTGAAACCGCGCCGCGCATCTCGATTCATACGAGACATCATTCGCCTCCGGGGATAAGAGTGAACCTACACCAAATCCACAGTCTAAATAACTGTCGGATTTGAGTAGAACGTACTACCGCCCCGAGCGAAACAAGAACACGAAGTCTCAACAAAGACGTGGTAGCGACTCGGGGAGATGAGTGCCTAACCCGTATAAATAGTTGCAGTTAAGTGTGGTGTCAAGAAAGAAAATCGCTGAATTTTAATGTAAATTGTGTTTAAAAACTCGCAGCGAAATCCAGCGGAATTGGTTTTGCACTTCACATCTGGTTCTTCATGGTGAATTCTGATTTCAGTGACCCAAAGCGATTCGTTGCGCCCGCGTTACTTCCCCCGGCGTTTCTGCAGGAAGTTGGCGAGGACTTGACCGGGGTTGTCGTCGGTGCGGACGCGGATGAGGTCGGCGCCGAGGGTGCGGCAGGCGGTTTCGATGGCGGCGAGGTGCTTGTGGAGTTCGACTAGGTAGCTGTCGCGGACGGACAGCGGGTCAGTGCTGATTTCGGGGTGCTGTTCGAGGCCGCGGAACAGGGTCGGTTGGCGGAAGTTGAAGTCGAGTTCGTTCGCGTCCAGGATTTGAAAGACGACGATTTCGTGCTTCTGCGACCTTAGAATTCGCAGGCCGTTCACCAAGTCTTCCACGTCGTCCAATAAATCGCTGAACACAAAAATCACGCCGCGACGACCGAGCGAACCGCCCTGGTCGCGCAGCACTTTGCCGGTGTTGGAGACCTCGGGGAACGGCCCGTCGGAGAGCCACCGGAGCATTTCGCGGACTTGCCCGGTCTGGCTGGAGGCGCGCAAAAACATCTTCACGCGGTCCGCAAACGTCACCAACCCGACGCTGTCGGATTGTTGCGTAATCAAGTACGCCATCGCGGCGGACAGGGTGCAGGCGACATCGTACTTGGTGATGACCTCGTCCGATGAATTGCGAATCGTGCCGACTTTCATCGACTCGGACGCATCGACCAGCATCCACGCCACGAGGTTGGTTTCTTGCTCGTACTGCTTGAGGTGGTAGCGCTCCGTGCGGGCGTACACTTTCCAGTCGATGTGCTTGATGTCGTCGCCCGGCGCGTACTCGCGGTGCTGGGAAAACTCCACCGCAAACCCGTGTCGCGGGCTACGGTGTCGCCCCGCCAAGTAGCCCTCGACGACTTGCTTGGCGTCAAGTTCGAGGCGGTCAATGCGGGCGAGAACATCGGGGGGAAGCGCTTTCATGGGTTGCTCGGATTGACGACGTGGGCACCGACACTCGACTTTAGACAGGATTGACAGGATTTGACAGGATTCAAATCCAATCTTCTAATCCTGTTGAATCCTGTCAATCCTATCTAAAGTCTGATCGACCTTTCCGATCATTGTTCCGTTGCATTGTCGGGCCTCGCAAAGCCTCGACCGCGACCTACCAATCCCGCAATTGTCAGGCTGTCTAAAACATTTGCCGGACCTGTTGCGGCACCACACCCTTACTGAGCGTACTTCTTAGCCTGGTCTTGTAGCTCTTTTTTCAGGGCGTCGTTGTCGGCGGCGGCGATGGCTTTGTCGATGAATTCCGTGGCTTTGGCTTTGTCACCGTTGGCGAAGTGGGCATCTGCGACGCCGAAGAGGGCTACGGGATCAGTCTCGCCTTCAATCTTCAAAACCGCGTTGGCAAGTGTCAGTACGAGGGCAATGTGCTTGCGTTCCGGGTTCAGCGTGGCGTCGGACCAAATGGAGCGGAAGTTATTTAAGATGCCCACGTTTCGGTGCTCGATCAACTTCGGCAACAACGCTTCTGTCAAGGCCTTGGCGTCGTCGAACTTTTTCGCGGCGAGCGCCAAGTAGAGCTTGGCGGATTGCACTCGCGCTTGCTTGGCCTTGGCCGGGTACTTGGTCTCAAAGGCGAGGAATTCTTTCAGGGCGGCTTCCGGGTTTTTATCGGCCTTTTCCAGAACGCTCCGGAACTCGGTGTCGATTTGCTTGATCGCCTTGAGGTCCGCTTCGCCTTTCCACGTGCCGTCCAGCACGCGCGGCAACACGTCATCGAGTTCCATCGGGTGGCCGATAAACGCGATCTTGCCTTGCTTGTCGATGACGAAGGAGGTCGGCAATCCATCGGCGCCGGCGGCATCGAAGTAGGTTCGTTCCATGTCGTTGTTGTTACACACGGCAAACGGGAAGCCGAGTTTGGCGCCCCGGCGGGTCACGAACGTTTCGATTTGCTTCACGGTGTTCCGCTCGGTGACCGTGGTGACGGGGAACACGATTAACCCTTGGTCCTTGTACTCCGCTTGCAGTTCCGCGAGGTGCGGCATGGCTTGTATGCACGGCCCGCACCAGATCGCCCAGAAGTCCATCACGTAGACCTTGCCGGGTGCGAAGTTTTTGACCTCCTCGCCGTTGAGCCACGTCATTTTCGCAAGCGCTGGTGCCGGGTCGCCGACATTCAACATGTTGGGGTTGGCGATCGGTTTGGCGGACTTGGGTTTGAGATCTTCCGCTTTGGAACAGGCGGTTAGCCCGAACAACAACGTGGCGGCGAGCAAAGTACGCATCAGGTCAACCTCGGGGAGTACTTGAATTCACTTATTGTAGAGACGCATTCGGACAAAATGCGGCCTCGTGCTTGTAAGATCATAGGGGATTCCCTCAGGCAGGCTTACATCATGCTGCGGCAACTGCGGTATTTCTGTGTGTTTCAGACGTTCCTTTTCTGGCAGGGCGGGTTCCTGTTTTACTCCGCCGTCGTGGTGCCGACCGGCACGGAAGTCCTGGATTCGGCGAAGGAACAAGGTCTCATCACGCAACGGGTGACCGATTGGCTCAACATCATCGGCGTGGTTTGGGTCGTGGCGTTTGCGTGGGACTTGGCCGCGTCGGGCGATTTTCGCCGGTTCAGCAAGCGCATGTGGCTCTGGGCAATAACAGCAGTGTTGCTGGGCGTGCTGTTTTACTTGCACCCACAAATGGACGGGCTGATCGACGCGAGTGGGCAAAAAGTGACCGACCGCCCCGCATTCCGAACGCTCCACATCGTGTACCTGTGGGTGAGCACGCTGCATTGGGTGCTAGGGCTAATCTTGGCGTGGCTGACGATACGTACCTGGACCAAGGACGCCGACCCATAACAATATTCTCTGGGGTGCGAGCAAGCACGTTTCACCATAGAGGGCACAGAGAACCACAGAGGAGAAATAAACAGTATTGGTTTTCTCTGTGGCTCTCCGTGCCCTCTGTGGTGAATCGGTTTTTTTGAGGCCCAGAGTATTGAACCACCCCCCGCACCGTCGGCATAGGTTGAACCTTTCCGCTAGAATCACCTATTCTTCTGGCAATGAACTTCACGAATTTTGACCGCGACGGGAACCACCACGATGTCCAATGCCACCGAACAACTGCCGACCCGTGCCGCCGTGCAAGCCAGCGACACCTGGGATTTGGCCACGTTATTTGTCACCGATGCCGCCTGGGAAGCCACGTTCGTGGAATGGGAAACCATGATCCCGGAGTATGCCAGTCATCGGGGCAAACTCGGGGAGAGCGTGGCGACTGTTCTGGCGTGTTTGACGTTCGATCTTGCCGTGGAACGGCTTGGGGATCGCCTCGGAACGTATGCGTTTTTGAAGACGACCGAGGATGTCGCCAACGGTGCTTACCAGGGGATGAAAGCCCGCTACATGGGCATCGCCGCGAAGGCTGCCGAAGCGGGCAGTTACTTACGGCCGGAGCTTTTAGCGATCCCGGATGCAACATTACAACAGTACCTCAACGCCCCCGAACTGGTCGCCCACAAGCTCACGCTGCAACGGCTGATTCGCTTCAAACCGCACACACTCACGGAGAAGGAAGAACGCATTCTGGCGATGCAAATCGAGCCGGCACAGACCGCCCACAACGTCTTCGATCAACTGCTGGATGCCGACCTGAAGTTCGGCGAAATTGAACTCGAACCGGGCCGCACGATCACGCTGAGCCACGGCTCCTACATGGTCTGCCTGGAAAGCCCGAACCGCGACGTGCGGAAGAAGGCGTTTCACCAGTACTACGCCGAGTACACCGAGCACGCTAACACCCTGGCCGCAACGTTAGCCGGGAGCGTGAAGCAAGACATCTTCAACGCGCGGGTGAGAAACTATAACACGGCACGCGAAGCATCACTTTTTCCAGACAACGTCCCGGTGTCCGTGTATGATAACTTACTCAGCGCCGTGCGCAAGAACTTGCCCGCAGTGCATAAATACTACGACGTCCGCAAGCGGGCGATGAAGTTGCCGGACATTCACTTTTACGACGTGTATGTGCCCATTCTGAGCGACATTCACAAGCGGGCGACGTGGGACGAAGGCGTCGAGATGGTCATCGAATCCTTGAAGCCACTCGGCACGGATTATACCAACAAGGTTGCCACAGGGCTACGCGGGCGGTGGTGTGACCGCTACGAAAACAAGGGAAAGCACAGCGGCGCGTTCAGCAGCGGGTGCTACGACAGCGACCCGTTTATCCTGATGAACTACAAGCCGGACGTGTTGGACCATGTGTATACACTGGCCCACGAAGCCGGGCATTCGATGCACTCGTATTACTCCAAGAACCAACCGTATCAATACTCGCAATACACGATCTTTGTTGCGGAGGTAGCGAGTACATTTAACGAGCAATTTCTTGGCCGTTATCTCATGAAACACGCTAAGAACGACCGCGAACGCGCGTATTTCTTAAACCGTGAGATTGATGACATTCGCCGCACGATCGTGCGCCAAACGATGTTCGCCGAGTTTGAAAAGGTGACCCACGAGTTGGCGGAGGCGAACCAACCGCTCACACTCGACACCTTCAAGGCGGAGTATCGCAAACTGCTGGACGCCTACTTCGGGCCGAACTTCGTACTCGACGAGGAACTCGCGCTGGAGTGCCTACGGATTCCGCACTTCTACCGGGCGTTCTACGTGTACAAATACTCCACAGGGTTATCCGCCGCAATTGCCCTCGCCGAACGTGTCGCCACCGGCGGCAAAGCCGAACTGGATGCCTACCTGAACTTCCTGAAAGCCGGCAGTTCCAAAGACCCGCTCGACCTCCTGCGCGACGCCGGCGTCGATATGTCCACTCCCGCCCCCGTCGATGCCGCCCTCGCCCGCTTCAGCAAGCTCGTCGCGGAATTGGACGCGCTGCTAACATGAACCGATGTGGGCGGGTGAACGTCACATTTGTTGGCGAAAGTTTGCACACAGCTTGCCGGGTTTCAGGCTGAAAGCCTGGGAGCACTCAGCCCAGGGT
>JAYSXU010000192.1:0-1865 GCA_043716965.1 Fimbriiglobus sp. | reverse complement strand
GCACGAGTTGCGGGTTACTCCATTCCATTAGCCTGTTCGGCAGCGCGGCGCGACTGCCGTGGTGCGGGGCCATCAAGACATCGGCTTGTTGCGGTGGGCTGTCCAGCAACGTGTTCGTTCCGCGTTTCTCCAGATCGCCGGTGAGCACTATCTTGTGGCCCGCATGGTGAATCAGTAGCACCAAGCTGCGTTCGTTCTCCGTGCCGGGTGGCCCGTGTTGGGGCGGGTGTAGCACGTCAATTTGCACATCGTTTGTGGTGAATTGTTGCCCGATGTACGCCAGCCGACACGGGATGTGGAATTGTTCGATGGCCCGGATCGCGCCTTCGACTTCTCGTGTCGGCTTCTCCGCAAACGACGGCGTCATGGTGATTTGGCCGATCGGGAACCGCCGCAAAAGTTCAGCGATGCCGTTGAAGTGATCCGAATCGGCATGAGAGAGAAATAGTTCGTCAATCCGATTGATGCCACGGTGCCACAAGTACGGCGCGATGACACGCTTGACGGTTGCGGGTCCACTGGTTGTGCCGACATCGTAGATCAAACAACGACCATCCGGCGTTTCGATCACCGCACACCCGCCCTTCTCCACGGCCAAGAACGTGATCCGCAATTCATCGCTCGGCTTGCTCTCAGTCGGCAGGGCCAAGCCGAGCAACACCCACAGTGACAACGCGATGACAGCGCGACGCCGGAACGTGGGATCGCACAACACGACGCCGACAAACGCCAAATAAAACCCGATCAGCCACCACGTCGGCGTCGAGGCCACGTAGATTGCGCCACCGGGTAAGCCGTCGGCGGCTTGTACGATGTGTTCACAACCCCACAGCGACCACTGGGTCGGCACGGCAGCAACACTTCCCAGCACGCTAATCGGGGCGAGTAGCATCAGCAGGAAACCACTCACCAAGGCGATCGACGTGAGTACCACAATCGGCGGCCCGATTAGTATCCCCACAGGTGAAAAAACATGCTGATCCGCGAGCAGAAGCGGCGCGTTCACTGCGGTGATGAGTAGCGTGATAAGGTAAGCCATTCCCACAACACGAATCCCACTGCGGGCCAGTTTGAACCAATCGGGACGCGAGTCATCAATAAGTTGTTCCAACGGCGTGAGCGGGGTCGGAACAAGCCACCGACCCGCTCCCCAAATGAGTACGAACACCGATAAAAACGAGAACTGACAGCCCAGCGTAAACGGGTCGGTTGGGTTCAGCACAACGATGATGAGCCAGCCCAATGCGAACGTGTTGGCGGCCATCGTCGGGCGTCGCAAGATCAAGCCGCCACACGCAATGGTCACCATCACAGCAGCCCGCACACCGGACGGACGGACGGAGACCCGTCAACACGGTGTAGCCGACGATGATAATTAACACCACCCACGCACCGTGAACCCGGCGGACACCAAACGCCCGCATGACGACCCACAGAAAACCGGCGAGCACGGCGAGGTGTTGCCCGGAAATGGCGAGTGCGTGGACAACCCCGGTGCGGATGTAGGCTCCCCACTCCGTTCGTTCCATTGCGGACCCGTCACCCAATAGCAGAGCCATTGCGGTGCCGGATTGTTGCTTCGGAAGATAATCGAGCAGGGACCGAGTCGCTTGGCGACGAATGGCCGCGAGTAAGCCAATTGGTGTGGTGTTGCCCGTATCAAACCGTGTGATCGCGTCGGCGTCCGAAATCCGCACCTCGGCCCGGATCCGTTGATCCAACAGGTAACTGGAATAATCGCTCTCGCCGGGGTTTTGCGGCGGACCGGGGCGAAACATCGTGCCGAACAGTTCGACGCCGTCACCGGCCTGAAGGCCGCTTAACGGGGGTTCGCCGACCGCACCCGCATCGCGGACAGCACTCAA
>JAYSXU010000191.1:0-1867 GCA_043716965.1 Fimbriiglobus sp. | reverse complement strand
GCGTGTTGGTGATCCCGTCTGCGTGTCTGTTGTCACGGTGGTGGTCGCAGGCACAATTTGGCAACGCGGTCGTCGCCGTTGTCGCAGGACTGCCACTGCTGACGGGTGTGCTGGGCGTGTACGCGCCGACACCGCTCCCCTTGGGTCTCAACGACGAACGCCGAGAGTTCATCGCCGCGATCACGAAATACACCACGCCCGAAGCGCGCATCTTGTTGGAAGAACCGGACAGCCTGACCAAACCGGGCTGGAACTGGACCGCGTTGCTACCCGTGCTATCGGATCGCGTGTATCTGGGCGGGCTTGACCCCGATGCCAACGTCGAGCATTCGTACTGCGGCTTCCGCAACGGCAAACTCAACGGTCGCGCACTTTCGGAGTGGACGACCGTTGAACGTGACGAGTTCGTGCAGCGGTACAACGTCGGCTGGGTCGTGTGCCGCACCGCCGCTGCCATCAGTTGGTGGGCGAACTACCCCGGAGCCAGGGCCGTGGCCCAGTTCCGCGAAAGTGGTGACGTGGTCCTGTTCGCGCTCGACCGCAAGCCGTCATTCATTCTGAGTGGCACCGCCACCCTTGAACGCGCCGACCGACGCAAAATTGTGCTTGCGGATGTGACCCCGAACGAAGCCGGCGAAGTCGTGCTGAGCTTCCATTACCAACCGGGCTTTCGCATCATTCCGTCCATGCTGCACGTCGAAGGCGACAAAGAATTGTTCGACCCGATCCCGATGACCAAGCTCCGCCTGCCCGGCCCCGTCAGCCGGATCGTACTGGTCTGGGACAACCCGTAACTACGCGCCCCAACCGTGCTGGGCGCGGAGCCATGCGATTTGGGCGGTGTGGTGCCGACCGTGGTGGGCGTACAGGCCGATGGCTTCGGCGAGGGTGAACGATTTGTTCTTGGCCGGGTGGAGATAAGCGCGTGTAAAATCGGCATCTGTCAGGGAGCGTAACAGTTGCACCCACCGGCTATGCAGCGATTCGAGCAACACTAACGAAACTTCAACGTCAGCCGTCTTGGCATCGGGCAGTTCGGCCCACTTCGTTTCGTCGTAAGGCTTGATCGTCGGTGTCTCTTCCGTCAACGTGAGGCGGAAGCGGACGTAGGCGTTGGCGTGGCTGTCCGCGAGGTGGTGAACGATTTGGCGGATGGTCCAGTTCTTGTACTTCGTGTCGAGTTGCGAATCGTCCAGACCTGTCACCGTCACTCGTAGCTTCGTGGGCAGTCCCGCTATTTCAGCAATTCGCTCCGCCCGTTGTTCCGGCGAGGGTGTTAATTCCGGAAGGTGTTCGCCGGCGGGATGAGCGGGTGGAGACATGGCCAATCCTCAAAGTGTCTGGGGCGCAGCGTTAAACAGAAACCAGGGGTTTTGCCCCCTGATTTCTGATGTCGGCACGGCTTATGACTGGTTGTCCGTCAGACCGCAACCGGCTGGTCCACAGGCTTGACGTTCACACGTCGGCTTTGCTGGTCAAAGTAAACGGTCCCGACGCACATAGCGAACAGGGTGTCGTCTTTGGCACGTTTCACGTTGCGGCCAGGGTGGAACTTGGTCCCACATTGCCGAACGATGATACTGCCAACCTGAACCGACTCCCCCGCGTAGGCCTTGATGCCACGTCGCTGGGCGTTCGAGTCCCGACCGTTCTTGACCGAGCCTTGGCCCTTCTTATGTGCCACGGCGTACCTCGTAAAAAAAATCAGTGCAGTCTCAGGCCAAGCCCGAGTTTAGGAACCAGAATTGTAGCGGCTTCACGGGATGGGGCAACAGGAAAAATCAATGTCAACCGACGAATAACGGGTAGTGTCTCAGTTTGCCGATAGAAGCCCATGATTGCTGTTTGTCGGGAAACAAACTGAGAC
>JAYSXU010000020.1:0-2223 GCA_043716965.1 Fimbriiglobus sp. | reverse complement strand
TTTGCGAGGCCCGACATATACGAATGAGTAGAAAACGTGCAGCCGTTTTTTCGAGTAGCTGTCGAGTGTCGGGCCTCGCAAAGCCTCGACCACGACCTACAAAACGTAACTCTTAACGGGATTCACATCTAGGCGGTCACCATGTTCCGAGCAGCTTTACTTTGCTTGTTCATTTGCCAACCCCTTGTCGCTGCCGACTGGCCGGTGTTTCGCGGTGGCGCGTCGATGACTGGCAACGGTACGACCACGTTGCCAGACAAACTGGACGAAGTGTGGATGTTCAAGTGCAAGGACTCGATCGAAGGCGCACCCGCGATTGTTGGCAACGTCGTGTACGTTGCCTCGATGGACAAGCACCTTTACGCACTCGATTTGGCAACCGGGCAGCAGAAGTGGAAGGTACAACTCGGTTCGATGAAGGCGTCTCCGGCGGTGAACAAAGGCCGCGTTTACGTCGGGGATTTGGAAGGGAAGTTCTACGCCGTCGATGCCGCAACCGGCGCGAAAGTCTGGACGTTTGAAACGAGCGGTGAGATCCAAGCGGGCGCCAACTTCTTCAACGATGACATCCTGGTTGGGTCGCACGATTCCACGCTGTACCGGCTCGCGGCGGACGGCAAGAAAGTGTGGGAATTCAAAATCGACGGGCCGGTGAATGGCGCATCCCCCGTGATCGGTGACCGGACTTTTGTGGCGGGGTGTGATAGCCTTTTGCACGTCATTGACGTTACCACCGGGAAGTCACTTGGCAACTTGGACCTTGGCGGCCAAGCGGCGGCAACGGCGTCCGTGATTGATGACCATGTTTACGTCGGCACGATGACGAACCAAGTCCTGGCGGTGAACTGGAAGACGCTGAAGAAGAGTTGGGAGTTTGAATCGAAGCGCCGCCAACAGCCGTTCTATGCGTCCACAGCCGTTACCGAAAAGTACGTGATTGCGGGCAGTCGGGACAAGAAAGTTTACGCGATTGATCGGGCGACCGGGCAAGAGAAATGGAACTTCGTCACCGAAGGGAACGTCGATGCGTCGCCGGTCGTGGTTGGCAATCGGGTCTATGTCGGGTGCATGTCCACTACCGCCGAGTTCTACGTTTTGGATTTGAACACTGGCAAACAAGTTCAGCAACTCACGCTCGATAGCGCCGTCACCGGGTCGGTTGCCGTGGGTCCGGACTGCCTCATTGTGGGCACGGACAAAGGGGCTGTTTACCGGCTCGGGGCGAAAAAATAAAGCCGACCGCCGATCCCGCTCTAGATTAATGCAAACCGTGCGAAGTGGTTCGCCGTTCGTTTTTTTCGTTGGGACTCTCGATGCTTGTTCAACCGACCGATTTGCTCGCGGTGTTCCGGCAAAAGTACGGCGACCCGGCCACGACTGGGCAGAATCCGCGTCGTCGCTATCGGTTTGGATACTTCTCCCCGGAAGATTATTACGAAGCCATCGTCGAGAAGCTGGTGACACCCGGTTGTCGCTGGTTGGATGTCGGCGGTGGACGAGATGTCTTTCCAATCAACCCCACGTTGGCGAAACAACTTTCGGACCGCTGTGGCCGCCTCGTCGGCGTGGACCCCAGCGAGAACATCCACGAGAACCCCTACGTCCACGAACGAACGCAGGCTTTTATTGAAGACTATCAAGCCACGGAACCGTTCGATGTCCTGACACTCCGGATGGTGGCCGAACACATCACGAAACCCCAGGCCGCCGTCGCCGCGATGGCGAAGCTCTTGAAGCCCGGCGGTCAGTTGGTGCTGTACACCGTCAATAAATTCACCCCGGTCTCAATGGCCGCATGGGTCATCCCGTTTCGGTTACACAACCCCATCAAGAAGCGGATCTGGGTCACGGAAGAAAAAGACACGTTCCCCGTTGCGTACAAGATGAACACCCGGCGGGCACTGCACGACCTCGCCACGGCGAACGGCCTGACCGAGGAATCGTTCGCGTACCTTGACGATTGCCGCACGTTTTATCGCTTCAAGCTAATGAACTACGTCGAATTGCTGTCGTGGAAGATGCTTCACACCGTCGGCTTGACCTACCCGGAAAACTGCTTGCTTGGCGTCTACCGCAAGGGATGATTCGGAGACTTCATCAGCCGGGAGTCGCGCCCAAGGTGTGTTGCAACTCGGCGAGCAACTGCAGCAAGGCGTTCGGCTCCACGGGTTTCACAAGGTGGCGATCGAACCCGGCGTCTTGGGTCTTGCGGCGGTCGTCGTC
>JAYSXU010000190.1:0-16593 GCA_043716965.1 Fimbriiglobus sp. | reverse complement strand
GTGGCAAGCACGGCGTCAAACGCAAATCGGCCGCGTGTTGATCTCACCTCGATTGGCCAGCACTGACGGCAGAGTCGTGAGCCGCTCACATCACGCAACATCGGTCGGTAGTGCTGTGAGATTGAACTGATTCGTACACCGCACAGCCGACCACTTCAGTCGATGACCGCTCGTTTCAATTTCTGTTACAATTCCCCCACTCTATCGTTGCCTGTTGTGAGATTGCGATGCCACCGGATATCGTTGCCGACCCGACCGTCATTGAATTTGATGTGCGAACGGATGAAATGCTCGTTAACATGGGGCCGCAGCACCCGAGTACCCACGGCGTGTTGCGGTTAGTGTTGCGCACCGACGGCGAAGTGATCCGCGAAGTCACGCCGCACCTGGGGTACTTGCACCGTTGTGCGGAGAAAATCGGCGAGAACGTCACGCCGATTCAGTTCATCCCGTACACGGACCGCATGGATTATCTCGCGGCAATGAACATGAACCTGGGGTACTCCCTCGCCGTCGAAAAACTGTGCGCGATGAAGATCCCGGAGAAAGCCCAAGTCCTGCGGGTGATGATTTGCGAACTCAACCGCATCGCGTCCCACTTGGTCGGGATGGGCGCCTACGGCCTGGATTTGGGTTCGTTCAGTCCGTTCCTGTACGCCTTCCGAGAACGGGAACAAATACTCGATTTGTTTGAAGACGTGTGTGGCGCGCGGTTAACTTATAGCTACATCACAATCGGTGGAGTGCATGACGATCTGCCAACCGGGTGGATCCAACGTTGCAAGCAATTCTTGGAATACTTCAAACCACGCATTCCGGAATACCATGCCCTGCTCACCAACAACCACATCTTCGTAAAACGCACTGGCGGCGTTGGCATTCTTCCCAAAGAAATGGCCATCAATTACGGTTGCACCGGCCCGATGCTACGTGCGTCACTGGACCAGACCCGAGGTGATGTCGCCTGGGATTTGCGCAAAACCGAACCCTACTCCGGGTATGAACATTACACGTTTGATGTTCCCATCCCGCCCTTCGATACCGCCCCCCACGACACGGTCATCGGTGATTGTTGGCACCGCTTTTATGTCCGAATGCGGGAAGTCATTGAAAGTATCTCACTTGTTGAACAAGCGATTGAAAAGTACACGAAGTTACAAACCGAGTGGAAGGTATTGCAAGCCGATCACATCAAGTTGAGCGATGACGAGAAGAAAGCCAACGACCCGAAGATGGCCGACGCACTGCGGACCAAATACGCCCACCGCGTCGAGCCACCCCGCACCTTGACGCCCGGCGAATGCTACGTCGAAACCGAGTGCCCACGCGGTCAAATGGGCTTCCACGTCGTCGGTCGCCCCAACAAAGAAAACGTCCCGCTCCGAGTCCGCGCCCGCTCCAGCAGCTTTTGCAACCTCAGCGTGGCGGACGAAATCTGCCGGGGCTGTCTCATCGCCGATGTCCCCGCCATCATCGGCAGCATCGACATCGTCATGGGCGAAATCGACCGGTGAGTCACCACGAATAACACGAATCGGACGAATAAGAATCAAGACAAATAGGAATCAGACGAATCGGAACCAAGACGAATAGGAATCAGAGATTTTGGAGGGCGGCTTATGGTTGATATTGTTTTTAAGGAGGAGAGTTTTCAGATCATGGGGGCGTGCTTTGAGGTGTACAACGACAAGGGTTGTGGATTTCTGGAAGCAGTCTATTAAGAGTGTTTGGAAATCGAGTTTGGATTGCAAGGGACGCCGTTCATTTCACAGTCCGAATTGCATCTCAACTACAAAGGGCGGGTGTTACGGAAAACTTATCAGCCGGACTTCCTATGCCATGAGAAGATCATCGTCGAAATCAAGGCCGTATCCGACCTCACCGATGAGCATCGTGCCCAAGTCCACAACTACCTCAAAGCCACAGGCTTCCGCCTCGGCCTACTCATCAACTTCGGCGCAAAAAACAAACTCCAGTCCGAACGCATCGTCCGCTGATTCTTAACAATTCTGATTCGTCTGATTCGTCTGATTCGTGGTGGTCATTTCTTGTAATTCGGTCCCAGGTGGTAATTGCTACAATCGTTCGGTGGTGCCGTCTCGTCGGATTATGCTGGGGGCGGTTTTTGTGGCGGTACGGGTGCGGGTGGTGTGGTCCGGGCAATCGGACGGGTCGGGGTTTGGACCTGACGAATTCGGAGGCTGGCTCGCTTGACGCGCCCCCCAGCTTGTCGCCACAATCGTTTAAGATTATCGACTTTCGTTCGAGCACCGGCTCAGGATCGCTCCGATGGCAACACCGTTCGTGCGTTGGTTGAAACCCCGTCGCGGCACCCAACTTCAGTTGGAACCGCTGGAAGAACGGACTGTCCCCAGTCTGCTCGTGCCGCAAAGTAGCGGGCGACGGGACATGGTTTACGACGATGCCAAAAGCATCTTGTACATCACCACGGGAAGTGGCGGCATCATCACGCGCTACGACGCAGCCAATAATGCATCTCTCAGTGCTTACACCTCACCACTCGCGGCTCAACTGAACGGCGTCGATCTCACGCCGGACGGCAAATTCTTGTACGCCGCCGAAGATTCCGTCTCGAAGGTGTTGAAGATCGACACCACGACAGGCGCTACCAGTGAAATCGCCATCAGTGCGGGTGCCGGTAGCAACGGCGCGTTTGACGTGTCGATCGGCAGCAACGGCGTCGGGTTAATCACCAGTCGGCGAGTGAACGCGGCGGCTGGGAATGTGACGTTATTGCAAATCGACACGAGCAAAGATGCCGTGACGAACGTGAACCTTGGCTCAAACTTCTTGTTCCAAGATTCGCAACTGTTCCGGGCGGACGACCGCAGCACGATCTCGGTGATCGACGCCGACCCCAATGTTTTCAGAAGCGAAAACTACTTCTTCAATCCGACGACAAATAAAATAGGCGTTGTCGGCGATGCCGGACCGAACCGGGGGATTGCGTTCAGCCGGAACGACAAGCAGTACGCGATTCGGGTGGGGAGCGGGCTGTCCGTTGTCGATGCGACGACGCAGGCCACGCTGGAAAACTTCAACGACCTCGACGGTGGCGTACTGTTCGACCGGCAACGCGACGTGCTGTACGGCATCGACTCCGTCCTGAACGAACTGGTTGCCATCGACACGAACACGTGGGTGGAAAAATACCGCCAGGGCATCGGCGAGAACATGCCGACATTCCAGACTTTCAACAGCGGTAACATGGTGGCCAGTGCGGACGGCAAGTTGCTGTTCGTGGCCACGCCGGCGGGGATCCGGCGGTTCGATTTACCGCAGTCGGACGGAACCCCCGCGATCCTGGCAATCTCGGCACCGTTCCCGGCGTACATCGCGGCGGGGTTTGCCAGTTCGATCACCGTGACCGTGAAAAACGCCAACGGGGATGTACTGACGGGGTTCAACGGCACGTTGCAGATCGACTCCAGCGACCCGCTCGCCACGCTACCAAAGAGCTACACGTTTACCGCCGCAGACAAAGGCTCGAAAACATTCCCGCTGACGTTGAACACACCGGGCCAACAGTCGGTCGTCTTCCAGGAATTAATCGACGCGCTGACGGTCAGCCAGAAGAACATCCGCGTCAACGCGGTCGGTACATTGGCCACCAGCATCCCGTTCCCGGAAGGGGCCAACGATCTCGTTTACGACGCCACGCGGAATCAGGTTATCATCGTCGGGAGTCGCGGAACGATCACCCGGTTCGACTTCGCCACGCAATCGTTGCTGCCTTCGACCAAAGTCGGCACGCGGTTCAACGACGCGGATTACACGGTTAGCGGGCAATTCCTGTACGCCCCCGATACGTTCCCTGGCTACACCGAAGGGTTCGTCCGCAAGTACGACCTCTCGACGGGCGCGATCACCACGATTCACGGCATCCAGGCCAGCGACATCGCCATCCCAGACGGCAAAACAGCACTGTTTTCAAACGGTAGCGCCATCAACCTCGGCTCCGATACGATTGGCATTGGCGCGATCAGCGGGAATCTGGCGCGGTCGATTGACCGCTCCGCCGTGTTGGGCGTCACCAATCGTCGCTCCCCGCTTACGTCCAGTGTCTCGATCTATGACTCGAAAACGGGCGCCACCCAGACCAAGAACGCGGGCGTATCGGGAACGCTCTTCACGCCAATTACGATTGACCTTTCGTCCCCGGCGGTCAGCAAGAACGGCCTGCGGGCGTCCGTCTCGGTAGGCAATTCGCAGAACACACTTTCGCTATTGGACAGCAATTTGAACGGGGTCCAAACCCTCGCCGGCATCAACGGGGGGGCCACGTTCGACCCGGCGGGAACGACACTCTTCACGCTGGACACGGCAACGGATCAAATCGTCGCTCTGGAGACATCGACTTGGACCGAGAAGTATCGGATTGATGTCACAGAGAACGTCGGGCGCAGTGTCATCACGGCCTCCCCCGACTCCAAGTTCCTCTACGTCGCCACGCCTTCAGGGTTGCGACAACTGCCGCTGCCAGTTGCCGATGGGAAACTCGCAAACCTTGTGTTCAAGACCGCATTCCCCGTCCTTGGCGCGCTTGGCACGACTGCAACCATCACAATCGTCGCCCAGGATGCCACGGGTGCGACACTGACGAACTACACGGGCACGGTGAAAGTCACGAGCATCGACTCGTCCGCTACGTTGCCGCCAGACTACACCTTCACCGCCGCAGACAAAGGCACGAAGTCGTTCACCATCAAGTTGAACAGCCCAGGCCGTCAAAGCATCTCGGTCAGTGATTTGACAGCCGGTATTACGAACACGCAGTCGAACATCACGCTCAATCCGTTCGGCGCGGTCGCGGTGATCCCGGTTCTCAACCGACGGGACATGGTGTTCGACGCGACCAGGAACATGCTCTTCATCAGTGACAGTGATGGGTTCGTTCAGCGGTTCGATGTCATCACGCAAACGCTTCTCGCGCCGTGGAAAGTCGGCGCGAACCTGAACGGCATCGACATCTCACCGGACGCGAAATCGCTGTACGTTGCCGACTCCGTCCGCGGGGCAACGCAGGGCTTCGTTCGCAAAGTAGACATTGCCACCGGGACCGTGACGAACATTCCGTACAACGCTTCCGACTACAACAGCGGGCTGTGGGATTTGAACGTGTCTCAATCGGGAAAAGCCTACGTGACGGGACGAAGCGGGGAAGGGATGTACGAGGGGTCGCTCCGGCTCGATCCTTCGACCGACACGCTCACCGCGAATTCGGGTCTGGACCTGATCGCCCCCGAGACCAATCTGGCGAGGGCGGGCAACGGGAAGTCGCTGTTCGTCGGTTCGGACACGATCACGTTCCCAGGTGGCGGCCAGCAATTGCAGTTCCTTGGCCTACTCAATGGGTCGAGTGGAGCTTACACTGCGAAGTTCGACCCCACGGTTCCGGCCGGGCAACTGACACTGTCCGCCAACCGCAACGGCACGCTGTTCGCCGCGAACCGTAGTGGCATCACGATCTATGACAATGTGTTGGCCGTGAACAAGAACTTCGCCAATGCCGCCGGTGATACGGCCTTCGATGCCAATTTGGACTTGATGTATTTGGCGAACACCGCGACCGGGAAGTTGGAGACCTACGAAACCAAGAACTGGACACTCGTCGCCAACCGTCAACTGGGCGATACGCTGGGTCCGGTCACCCCGTTCGACGACGGCGTGATGACGGTCAGTGGCGATAGCCGCTACGTGTTCCTGTCCACGCCGTCCGGGATTCGCCAGTACGACCTGATCGGGGCGAGTGGCGCCTTCACGGTGACGGGGTTGCCCTCCGTCGTGAAAGCCGGTGACACCTCGACGATCACCGTCTCCGCCACCGACGGCCTGGGGGCGGTGAATCCGAACTTCACGGGCTTGTTGCGGTTCAGTAGCAGCGATCTGAAATCGACGTTGCCGACCGACTACACGTTCACGGCAGCGGACAAGGGAGTTAAGGCCTTCACGGTCGCCTTCCGCACCGCCGGGACACAAACCCTCGTGGCCGGTAGCCCCGCTTCGACCATCAACAGTGTGACCGCGTTTACCCGTATAACACCGGGGGCGGCTAGCCAGTTCGCCTTGACGAACTTCCCGCAAGGTCTCGTTGCCGGCGATGTCCAACCTCTCACGATCACCGCCAATGACCCGTTCGGGAATCTCGTGAACGACTACACAGGGGCCGTGACGATCACCACGACCGACCCCGCCGTTCCGCCGTTAGCGTTCACCTATGTCGTCACCGATCGTGGCACGAAAACGCTGAATTACACGCTGAAAACGCCGGGCTTCCAGGACATCGTCGTCACTGAGGACGCGAACCCGTCGGTGACCGGCAAGCAACTCCACATCGACGTGAGCGTGCCGCCTCTGCCGCCGCCTCCTCCACCACCGCCTCCTCCGCCTCCACCGATTCCTCCACCCCCGGTTCCGCCGCCGCCGTTCGTGCCGCCACCCCCGCCGCCGCCGCCTGGACCTCCGCCGGTACCTCCACCCGCGCCTCCTTTGAACGGGCAAGCCGGGGTGTACGCGATCGGCTCCGACGTCGGCATCATTAACCGCGCCTTCGTCTACGGGACCGATGGCGGACTCATCAACGTGTTCCAACCTTACGAACCGGGGTACTCTGGCGGCGTCCGGGTGGCGATTGCCCGAGGGCCGAACGGTGCCCACACCCTGGTGACCGGCCCTGGTCCAGGTCGGTTCCCGGACGTGAACTTGTTCGACATTTACACTGGCGGGCAGATTGGGAGCTATCAGCCGTTTGAATCCACCTTCGTGGGCGGGTTGTTCCTATCGACTGGGGACTTCCTCCGTGAAGGGTACGACGCGATTGTCTTGTCTCCAGACAAAGACGGCGGGCCACGGGTGCAGATTCGCAGTGGGCGTACCGGCGAGGTGTTTGCCGACTTCTTTGCCATTGCCGACCCGAGCTTCCGGGGTGGTGCCCGCACCGCCGTGGCCGATGTGAACGGAGACGGCACCCCCGACCTCATCGTCTCCGCCGGGTTCGGCGGCGGGCCACGGGTTGCGATTTGGGACGGCAAGACGCTACGCCCTGGTGTCGAACCGCAACGCCTCGTCGCCGACTTCTTCGCTTTCGATACCAGCCTCCGCAACGGCGTGTACGTGGCGGCAGGCGACATCAACGCCGACGGGAAAGCGGACCTCGTGGCCGGCGCCGGTCCGGGAGGTGGGCCGCGCGTCCGCATCTTCGCAGGGGCCGATCTCCTGGCAGGCGTCGTCACGCCGAAGAACGACTTCTTCTCCGGTGACCTCACCAGCCGAGGCGGCGTCCGCGTCGTCGTGAAGAACCTCAACGGCGACGCCAACGCCGACCTCATCACCTCCGACGGCCCCGGCGGCGGCAACAAAGCCCGCGTCTACGTCGGCGACTTCCTGATCGGCAACAACCCCCCGTTCGGCCTCGCCACCTTCGACCAACTCCCCGGCTACACCGGCGGCGTGTTCGTGGGGTAGGCGGGCGGTTGGCGAGTACAGGAAAAACACGATGGGAGGATGATGCAATGGGTGATGGATTTCGAGCCGAACACGACTTCGATTACAACAAAGCCAAACCGAATCGTTTCGCGGCTTCATTACAAAAGGGCGGTCGGTTAGTCATGCTGGATCCCGAGGTGGCCGCTGCTTTTGAAAATTCGGACGCCGTCAACGCCGTGTTGCGGGCTTTGTTGTTGACGATGCCGAACCAGCGCAAGGGGCAAGTTTGTCGCGTAATTCGCCGGTCAACAGTTAGCTCCAATTCACTACTGGACCAATCCAATAACATTGGGCTTCTTCGGAGTTGGACAGATGGGTTGGGAAGTTCACATAACCCGCGCGGAGTGCTGGTTACATAGCGAACACAACCCAATCACCGCTGAGGTGTGGCTCGCAGTTGTTGAAGCGGACCCCGAGCTTAGCATCGACGATGTCAATGGGCCATTCTTCGCAATGTGGTCCGGTCCGTCTTCATATCCCGACGGCGGATGGTTTGATTGGTTCGAGGGATGTGTCAGTACCAAACGCCCCGATTGTGCCATCCTCGGTAAGATGCTTCAACTCGCTCCCAAACTTGGAGCAGTCGTGCAGGGAGACGATGGCGAAGTGTACTCCAAACCTGAAGATTTAGACGCCGTTAGACCCGTTCCGGTCGGAAGTAATCGACCGTGGTGGAGATGTTGGTAGTCGTTGCCCATTAAGTGCCGTCGGTAGGTGAGAGCTGGGATAGATACCGCTCACGGCTCAAACTGAGTTCCGACGAGCCGTGGGGTTTACCCCCACGGGTTGCGCAACCCGTGGGGGTAAACCCCACGGCTCGTCGGAACTCAGTTTGAGCCGTGAGCGGTATCTATCCCAGCTCTCACCTACCGACGGCACTTAATGGGCAACGACTACCAACATCTCCACCACGGTCGATTACTTCCGACCGGAACGGGTCTAACGGCGTCTAAATCTTCAGGTTTGGAGTACACTTCGCCATCGTCTCCCTGCACGACTGCTCCAAGTTTGGGAGCGAGTTGAAGCATCTTACCGAGGATGGCACAATCGGGGCGTTTGGTACTGACACATCCCTCGAACCAATCAAACCATCCGCCGTCGGGATATGAAGACGGACCGGACCACATTGCGAAGAATGGCCCATTGACATCGTCGATGCTAAGCTCGGGGTCCGCTTCAACAACTGCGAGCCACACCTCAGCGGTGATTGGGTTGTGTTCGCTATGTAACCAGCACTCCGCGCGGGTTATGTGAACTTCCCAACCCATCTGTCCAACTCCGAAGAAGCCCAATGTTATTGGATTGGTCCAGTAGTGAATTGGAGCTAACTGTTGACCGGCGAATTACGCGACAAACTTGCCCCTTGCGCTGGTTCGGCATCGTCAACAACAAAGCCCGCAACACGGCGTTGACGGCGTCCGAATTTTCAAAAGCAGCGGCCACCTCGGGATCCAGCATGACTAACCGACCGCCCTTTTGTAATGAAGCCGCGAAACGATTCGGTTTGGCTTTGTTGTAATCGAAGTCGTGTTCGGCTCGAAATCCATCACCCATTGCATCATCCTCCCATCGTGTTTTTCCTGTACTCGCCAACCGCCCGCCTACCCCACGAACACGCCGCCGGTGTAGCCGGGGAGTTGGTCGAAGGTGGCGAGGCCGAACGGGGGGTTGTTGCCGATCAGGAAGTCGCCGACGTAGACGCGGGCTTTGTTGCCGCCGCCGGGGCCGTCGGAGGTGATGAGGTCGGCGTTGGCGTCGCCGTTGAGGTTCTTCACGACGACGCGGACGCCGCCTCGGCTGGTGAGGTCACCGGAGAAGAAGTCGTTCTTCGGCGTGACGACGCCTGCCAGGAGATCGGCCCCTGCGAAGATGCGGACGCGCGGCCCACCTCCCGGACCGGCGCCGGCCACGAGGTCCGCTTTCCCGTCGGCGTTGATGTCGCCTGCCGCCACGTACACGCCGTTGCGGAGGCTGGTATCGAAAGCGAAGAAGTCGGCGACGAGGCGTTGCGGTTCGACACCAGGGCGTAGCGTCTTGCCGTCCCAAATCGCAACCCGTGGCCCGCCGCCGAACCCGGCGGAGACGATGAGGTCGGGGGTGCCGTCTCCGTTCACATCGGCCACGGCGGTGCGGGCACCACCCCGGAAGCTCGGGTCGGCAATGGCAAAGAAGTCGGCAAACACCTCGCCGGTACGCCCACTGCGAATCTGCACCCGTGGCCCGCCGTCTTTGTCTGGAGACAAGACAATCGCGTCGTACCCTTCACGGAGGAAGTCCCCAGTCGATAGGAACAACCCGCCCACGAAGGTGGATTCAAACGGCTGATAGCTCCCAATCTGCCCGCCAGTGTAAATGTCGAACAAGTTCACGTCCGGGAACCGACCTGGACCAGGGCCGGTCACCAGGGTGTGGGCACCGTTCGGCCCTCGGGCAATCGCCACCCGGACGCCGCCAGAGTACCCCGGTTCGTAAGGTTGGAACACGTTGATGAGTCCGCCATCGGTCCCGTAGACGAAGGCGCGGTTAATGATGCCGACGTCGGAGCCGATCGCGTACACCCCGGCTTGCCCGTTCAAAGGAGGCGCGGGTGGAGGTACCGGCGGAGGTCCAGGCGGCGGCGGCGGGGGTGGCGGCACGAACGGCGGCGGCGGAACCGGGGGTGGAGGAATCGGTGGAGGCGGAGGAGGCGGTGGTGGAGGAGGCGGCGGCAGAGGCGGCACGCTCACGTCGATGTGGAGTTGCTTGCCGGTCACCGACGGGTTCGCGTCCTCAGTGACGACGATGTCCTGGAAGCCCGGCGTTTTCAGCGTGTAATTCAGCGTTTTCGTGCCACGATCGGTGACGACATAGGTGAACGCTAACGGCGGAACGGCGGGGTCGGTCGTGGTGATCGTCACGGCCCCTGTGTAGTCGTTCACGAGATTCCCGAACGGGTCATTGGCGGTGATCGTGAGAGGTTGGACATCGCCGGCAACGAGACCTTGCGGGAAGTTCGTCAAGGCGAACTGGCTAGCCGCCCCCGGTGTTATACGGGTAAACGCGGTCACACTGTTGATGGTCGAAGCGGGGCTACCGGCCACGAGGGTTTGTGTCCCGGCGGTGCGGAAGGCGACCGTGAAGGCCTTAACTCCCTTGTCCGCTGCCGTGAACGTGTAGTCGGTCGGCAACGTCGATTTCAGATCGCTGCTACTGAACCGCAACAAGCCCGTGAAGTTCGGATTCACCGCCCCCAGGCCGTCGGTGGCGGAGACGGTGATCGTCGAGGTGTCACCGGCTTTCACGACGGAGGGCAACCCCGTCACCGTGAAGGCGCCACTCGCCCCGATCAGGTCGTACTGGCGAATCCCGGACGGCGTGGACAGGAACACGTAGCGGCTATCGCCACTGACCGTCATCACGCCGTCGTCGAACGGGGTGACCGGACCCAGCGTATCGCCCAGTTGACGGTTGGCGACGAGTGTCCAGTTCTTGGTTTCGTAGGTCTCCAACTTCCCGGTCGCGGTGTTCGCCAAATACATCAAGTCCAAATTGGCATCGAAGGCCGTATCACCGGCGGCATTGGCGAAGTTCTTGTTCACGGCCAACACATTGTCATAGATCGTGATGCCACTACGGTTCGCGGCGAACAGCGTGCCGTTGCGGTTGGCGGACAGTGTCAGTTGCCCGGCCGGAACCGTGGGGTCGAACTTCGCAGTGTAAGCTCCACTCGACCCATTGAGTAGGCCAAGGAACTGCAATTGCTGGCCGCCACCTGGGAACGTGATCGTGTCCGAACCGACGAACAGCGACTTCCCGTTGCCCGCCCTCGCCAGATTGGTCTCGGGGGCGATCAGGTCCAGACCCGAATTCGCGGTGAGCGTGTCGGTCGAAGGATCGAGCCGGAGCGACCCCTCGTACATCCCTTCCCCGCTTCGTCCCGTCACGTAGGCTTTTCCCGATTGAGACACGTTCAAATCCCACAGCCCGCTGTTGTAGTCGGAAGCGTTGTACGGAATGTTCGTCACGGTCCCGGTGGCAATGTCTACTTTGCGAACGAAGCCCTGCGTTGCCCCGCGGACGGAGTCGGCAACGTACAGCGATTTCGCGTCCGGTGAGATGTCGATGCCGTTCAGGTTCGCGCCGACTTTCCACGGCGCGAGAAGCGTTTGCGTGATGACATCGAACCGCTGAACGAACCCATCACTGTCACTGATGAAGAGCATGTTCCTGGTCGCGTCGAACACCATGTCCCGTCGGTTGAGAACCGGGATCACCGCGACCGCGCCGAACGGATTGAGCGTGATGTTCGACTGCGTGTTCGTAATACCGGCTGTCAAATCACTGACCGAGATGCTTTGACGGCCTGGGCTGTTCAACTTGATGGTGAACGACTTCGTGCCTTTGTCTGCGGCGGTGAAGGTGTAGTCTGGCGGCAACGTAGCGGACGAGTCGATGCTCGTGACTTTCACCGTGCCCGTGTAGTTCGTCAGTGTCGCACCCGTGGCATCCTGGGCGACGATTGTGATGGTTGCAGTCGTGCCAAGCGCGCCAAGGACGGGGAATGCGGTCTTGAACACAAGGTTTGCGAGTTTCCCATCGGCAACTGGCAGCGGCAGTTGTCGCAACCCTGAAGGCGTGGCGACGTAGAGGAACTTGGAGTCGGGGGAGGCCGTGATGACACTGCGCCCGACGTTCTCTGTGACATCAATCCGATACTTCTCGGTCCAAGTCGATGTCTCCAGAGCGACGATTTGATCCGTTGCCGTGTCCAGCGTGAAGAGTGTCGTTCCCGCCGGGTCGAACGTGGCCCCCCCGTTGATGCCGGCGAGGGTTTGGACCCCGTTCAAATTGCTGTCCAATAGCGAAAGTGTGTTCTGCGAATTGCCTACCGAGACGGACGCCCGCAGGCCGTTCTTGCTGACCGCCGGGGACGAAAGGTCAATCGTAATTGGCGTGAAGAGCGTTCCCGATACGCCCGCGTTCTTGGTCTGGGTGGCGCCCGTTTTCGAGTCATAGATCGAGACACTGGACGTAAGCGGGGAGCGACGATTGGTGACGCCCAACACGGCGGAGCGGTCAATCGACCGCGCCAGATTCCCGCTGATCGCGCCAATGCCAATCGTATCGGAGCCGAGGTTGATGGCGCTACCGTTTGAAAACAGTGCTGTTTTGCCGTCTGGGATGGCGATGTCGCTGGCCTGGATGCCGTGAATCGTGGTGATCGCGCCCGTCGAGAGGTCGTACTTGCGGACGAACCCTTCGGTGTAGCCAGGGAACGTATCGGGGGCGTACAGGAATTGCCCGCTAACCGTGTAATCCGCGTCGTTGAACCGCGTGCCGACTTTGGTCGAAGGCAGCAACGATTGCGTGGCGAAGTCGAACCGGGTGATCGTTCCGCGACTCCCGACGATGATAACCTGATTCCGCGTGGCGTCGTAAACGAGATCGTTGGCCCCTTCCGGGAACGGGATGCTGGTGGCCAATGTACCGACCGCGTTGACGCGGATGTTCTTCTGGCTGACCGTCAGCGCGTCGATTAATTCCTGGAAGACGACCGACTGTTGGCCCGGTGTGTTCAACGTCAGCGGGAATGTTTTCGAGCCTTTGTCTGCGGCGGTAAACGTGTAGCTCTTTGGTAGCGTGGCGAGCGGGTCGCTGGAGTCGATCTGCAACGTGCCGTTGAACCCCGTCAGTACATCCCCGTTGGCGTTTTTCACGGTCACGGTGATCGAACTGGCAAACCCCGCCGCGATGTACGCCGGGAACGGTGCCGAGATTGCCAGGATCGCGGGGGTTCCGTCCGACTGCGGTAAATCGAACCGCCGGATCCCCGCCGGCGTGGCCACGAACAGCAACTTGCCGTCCGCACTGGCCACCATGTTACCGCTGTTGAAAGTCTGGAATGTCGGCATGTTCTCGCCGATGCCCTGGCGGTATTTTTCCACCCACGTGTTCGTGTCGATGGCAACCAGTTCGTTCAGGACGGAGTCGATGCCGTACAGCACGTCGCGTTGCCGGTCGAACAGTACGCCACCGTCGAGGTCGTTGAAGTTTTCCAGCGTGGCCTGCGTCGTCGCATCGACAACGGACAGCCCGCTCCCCACCCGAATCGCGTACTGCTTGTCGTTCCGGCTGAACGCAATCCCCCGGTTCGGTCCGGCATCGCCGACAACGCCTATTTTATTTGTCGTCGGATTGAAGAAGTAGTTTTCGCTTCTGAAAACATTGGGGTCGGCGTCGATCACCGAGATCGTGCTGCGGTCGTCCGCCCGGAACAGTTGCGAATCTTGGAACAAGAAGTTTGAGCCAAGGTTCACGTTCGTCACGGCATCTTTGCTCGTGTCGATTTGCAATAACGTCACATTCCCAGCCGCCGCGTTCACTCGCCGACTGGTGATTAACCCGACGCCGTTGCTGCCGATCGACACGTCAAACGCGCCGTTGCTACCGGCACCCGCACTGATGGCGATTTCACTGGTAGCGCCTGTCGTGGTGTCGATCTTCAACACCTTCGAGACGGAATCTTCGGCGGCGTACAAGAATTTGCCGTCCGGCGTGAGATCGACGCCGTTCAGTTGAGCCGCGAGTGGTGAGGTGTAAGCACTGAGAGATGCATTATTGGCTGCGTCGTAGCGCGTGATGATGCCGCCACTTCCCGTGGTGATGTACAAGATGCTTTTGGCATCGTCGTAAACCATGTCCCGTCGCCCGCTACTTTGCGGCACGAGCAGACTGGGGACAGTCCGTTCTTCCAGCGGTTCCAACTGAAGTTGGGTGCCGCGACGGGGTTTCAACCAACGCACGAACGGTGTTGCCATCGGAGCGATCCTGAGCCGGTGCTCGAACGAAAGTCGATAATCTTAAACGATTGTGGCGACAAGCTGGGGGGCGCGTCAAGCGAGCCAGCCTCCGAATTCGTCAGGTCCAAACCCCGACCCGTCCGATTGCCCGGACCACACCACCCGCACCCGTACCGCCACAAAAACCGCCCCCAGCATAATCCGACGAGACGGCACCACCGAACGATTGTAGCAATTACCACCTGGGACCGAATTACAAGAAATGACCACCACGAATCAGACGAATCAGACGAATCAGAATTGTTAAGAATCAGCGGACGATGCGTTCGGACTGGAGTTTGTTTTTTGCGCCGAAGTTGATGAGTAGGCCGAGGCGGAAGCCTGTGGCTTTGAGGTAGTTGTGGACTTGGGCACGATGCTCATCGGTGAGGTCGGATACGGCCTTGATTTCGACGATGATCTTCTCATGGCATAGGAAGTCCGGCTGATAAGTTTTCCGTAACACCCGCCCTTTGTAGTTGAGATGCAATTCGGACTGTGAAATGAACGGCGTCCCTTGCAATCCAAACTCGATTTCCAAACACTCTTAATAGACTGCTTCCAGAAATCCACAACCCTTGTCGTTGTACACCTCAAAGCACGCCCCCATGATCTGAAAACTCTCCTCCTTAAAAACAATATCAACCATAAGCCGCCCTCCAAAATCTCTGATTCCTATTCGTCTTGGTTCCGATTCGTCTGATTCCTATTTGTCTTGATTCTTATTCGTCCGATTCGTGTTATTCGTGGTGACTCACCGGTCGATTTCGCCCATGACGATGTCGATGCTGCCGATGATGGCGGGGACATCGGCGATGAGACAGCCCCGGCAGATTTCGTCCGCCACGCTGAGGTTGCAAAAGCTGCTGGAGCGGGCGCGGACTCGGAGCGGGACGTTTTCTTTGTTGGGGCGACCGACGACGTGGAAGCCCATTTGACCGCGTGGGCACTCGGTTTCGACGTAGCATTCGCCGGGCGTCAAGGTGCGGGGTGGCTCGACGCGGTGGGCGTATTTGGTCCGCAGTGCGTCGGCCATCTTCGGGTCGTTGGCTTTCTTCTCGTCATCGCTCAACTTGATGTGATCGGCTTGCAATACCTTCCACTCGGTTTGTAACTTCGTGTACTTTTCAATCGCTTGTTCAACAAGTGAGATACTTTCAATGACTTCCCGCATTCGGACATAAAAGCGGTGCCAACAATCACCGATGACCGTGTCGTGGGGGGCGGTATCGAAGGGCGGGATGGGAACATCAAACGTGTAATGTTCATACCCGGAGTAGGGTTCGGTTTTGCGCAAATCCCAGGCGACATCACCTCGGGTCTGGTCCAGTGACGCACGTAGCATCGGGCCGGTGCAACCGTAATTGATGGCCATTTCTTTGGGAAGAATGCCAACGCCGCCAGTGCGTTTTACGAAGATGTGGTTGTTGGTGAGCAGGGCATGGTATTCCGGAATGCGTGGTTTGAAGTATTCCAAGAATTGCTTGCAACGTTGGATCCACCCGGTTGGCAGATCGTCATGCACTCCACCGATTGTGATGTAGCTATAAGTTAACCGCGCGCCACACACGTCTTCAAACAAATCGAGTATTTGTTCCCGTTCTCGGAAGGCGTACAGGAACGGACTGAACGAACCCAAATCCAGGCCGTAGGCGCCCATCCCGACCAAGTGGGACGCGATGCGGTTGAGTTCGCAAATCATCACCCGCAGGACTTGGGCTTTCTCCGGGATCTTCATCGCGCACAGTTTTTCGACGGCGAGGGAGTACCCCAGGTTCATGTTCATTGCCGCGAGATAATCCATGCGGTCCGTGTACGGGATGAACTGAATCGGCGTGACGTTCTCGCCGATTTTCTCCGCACAACGGTGCAAGTACCCCAGGTGCGGCGTGACTTCGCGGATCACTTCGCCGTCGGTGCGCAACACTAACCGCAACACGCCGTGGGTACTCGGGTGCTGCGGCCCCATGTTAACGAGCATTTCATCCGTTCGCACATCAAATTCAATGACGGTCGGGTCGGCAACGATATCCGGTGGCATCGCAATCTCACAACAGGCAACGATAGAGTGGGGGAATTGTAACAGAAATTGAAACGAGCGGTCATCGACTGAAGTGGTCGGCTGTGCGGTGTACGAATCAGTTCAATCTCACAGCACTACCGACCGATGTTGCGTGATGTGAGCGGCTCACGACTCTGCCGTCAGTGCTGGCCAATCGAGGTGAGATCAACACGCGGCCGATTTGCGTTTGACGCCGTGCTTGCCACG
>JAYSXU010000189.1:0-5476 GCA_043716965.1 Fimbriiglobus sp. | reverse complement strand
ACGGCATGATCCGCCAAGAAGCGATCCAGTTCGGTCTCGTTGAGTTGTTGCTTGGTTAGTAAGTAGACACTGGGTTCGGTGATGATCTTCATATCGGTCTGCATGTGAGCCTCCCGCAGGCGGGAACAGTTGTGTCGAATAGTCCAGCAATACCGTCGCACAGAAAGGCGGTCTACGCCTCTTCACGTGGCTTGGTAAAGATGGGATATTTAGTCTGACCGGGCGATTTAAGCGGGACGGGGAGAATTTTTTGAACATCCGGGAAGGAAGTCTGATTCATTACGCATTATACTGAAATCGTTCACATCATGAACTCTCAGGATTTCCAGGCCATGCGGGCCACTTCTCACAACCACGTGCCAACTGCTACCACTTGGTCTTTGCACCGAATGGCGAGGGGCGCTAGTTTGGTGTTTGGGTTTTTCGTTTTACTTCAGTTCGTATCGGGGGCACAACCTCCTGTCAAACTAGGGGACGCAGTTGCAAAACCGGCTGCGCTGAAATTGCCCGATGGAACCATCATTCTGTTGACCAAAAGTCCGGATGATGTGAACCCGCCAATTGACGGAGTCTTGCTGAGTTCCCAGGAGTATCAGCTACTTGTCGAACAAGTCGAGCAGTTCAAAAAGTCGAAAGACAACCCGAAACCGCAGTCGCCGAGTTCCTGCGACATCCGTGGCAAAATTGTCAAGCGGGGTGAGCGAACGGTTGCCAACATGCAGTTGACGTACAGCGTGCAGACGACCACGCCCCGGTGCGTTGTGTTGCTGGGGTGTCAACGAGCTTTTCCACTGAGTGCCAAGTTTGCCAACGGGAAGTTGCCGATTCTCGGATCCACCGATGACGGTCTAACCGTCCTGATCGAACAGCCGGGCCAGCACGCGATCACAGTCGAAGTGGAAACGCCACTCACCCCGCGAAGTGCCAAAGGCGATCTGGGATTTGAAATCGGCTTACCCCGCGCCGCCATCACCACACTGGCATTTGATGGCCCGACTGGGATTAAGCAATTGAACATCGGCCTCCGGTCACCGACGGATCGGCCCGGAGAAACACGGTGGGGCGTGGAAGAAGTTGCATCTCTGGTTCGCAAAAAAGACGAACGCGGTTACCCACTCGGCCCGATCGACTGGCTTGAGGTCACCTGGGATTTGCCATCTCGTACACCCGCGATAACGAATTCTGACCTGAAGGCTGAGGCGGAGGTTGCGGTGCGGGTTGAGGAATCGCAAATCATCACCACAACCACATTCCGACTTCAGGGGTCCGCAACAGAATGGCAACTGGCCATGCCCGCAACCGCAGATGTCACGACCCAACGAGTTTCGCCGTCGGCACCACGAGAGTCACTTGTTGAACCCCCATTGACACCACTCCTCTTTCCGCGAATTACCCGCCCGACAGATCCCACTCAACCGATCTGGACGTTCCGCCCCCCCGAGACCGTGTCAACCGATTGGCTAGTCACGGCCACAGTCCGTCAAGCCCGCCCAAAACCGACGGACCCGCAACACCGTGGGCCATACCCAATTGGCCCGTTTCATGTCGTGAATGCCACACGTCAAACGGGAGCGGTCCGAATTTATGCCCCACCCACGATCCGAATTAGCACGGACAAACCCAGCGTTGATCTCCGCCGTCTCGATCCACCGAAAGCCGAAGACGACCTCGCGGGCTTTTGGCGGTATACCACGACAAACACCGCAGGACCGAAGCCTTCGCTCGCTGCACTTTTTGAGCTATCGACCAAGACACTCCCCGGATTTACCGGCGCGCAACCAACGTACATTTTGAAGCGGAACGATTCCGGTTGGAGAATGCAGGCCAATGTGAAAGTGACACCAGTCCGCGACGTGGTCAACGAACTCGTTGTCGAAGTTCCACTGGGTTGGCAAGCCTTTGAAGCATCCGGTTTGGCCAATGCAGAGTTGATCGACGAAGTTCTAACCGTGAAGGAAACGGCATCGTCTCGCCAATTGGCGATTCGTTTCGCAACACCCCAAAAAACCTCGTTTGAGTTAGTTCTGACTGCTTCACTAACAGGCTCAACAACACAACGACGCGAAGAGTTGTTGTTACTTCGATTTCCGACTGCCCAGGAACAATCCGCCCGCATCACCGCAACCGTGCCGGATGGTTTTGAAATCGCCGGGTCTGCTGTCATGAGTGATGGAAGTAATCTGGCTTTAACACCAGACAGGAAGGCACCGACCGGGCTGAACCCGAATAGCATCCAGAGTGTGTCCGTTCAATCTGCGAAAAGCCTGTCACGAGTCGATCTGACTTGGCAACGGTACCGTCCGGATCTGCAAGCCGAGATCCGGGCTGACGTGGACCTGCAAGACAACCAAGCCGTAGTGACGCAAACAATCAAGTTTCGGACGACCGAAGGCGATACGAGGCCGATCACATTCACAGGTCTCGCCGTTGGGTTGCGATTGACTTCCAACAACGCCGTTCAGTTGGAACAACTCGACCGAGACCGATGGCAGATTCGACACAGCAATGAGTTGAGCAAAGACTTTGCGCTGAGTTTCAAATACTCAATCCCGTTGCCAGGACGGAAACCAAACCTTGGTCCTGCTCGCATCACGCTGGGTTTACTGTGGCCAGATACAGCGACCAAAACCGAAACCACCATTCGGATCTGGGGTGCCGGTTCCAGTCGTCGAATCGCTCAATTTGACGGACCGTGGCGAGAACTCCCCCCGGAAGCGAATCCCGAAAGAGACACTTGGCCTTGGCTGACACTATTCGGAACCGATGGCAAGCTACCACTCAGTCTCGAACTCGCCGAAAGTGATGCGGTACTTCCGAGTACCATGATCGACCGAACGCTGACGCAAGTTTGGCTGAGTGGTGACGGCACGAGTGTCGTTCGGAGCCGATTTCTGCTAAGCCGGTGGGCGCCGACTGGCATCGAGTTGGAACTGCCTATCAATGTTACTCCCGAGATCAGTCTTGATGGCCGCAAGTACGACACCGCCACACTCGCGCCGTCTTTTCGTGCTGAACTGACCGAGAGTCGTGTTGTTCGGATTCCCTTGCCCGAAGCCAAACCGGGCCGAACCGTCTTGATGTTGGATGTGAGGTATCCGCTTTCGAGTAACAGTAGTCAACGGCGAGGTGTGCAAATTGTACCTCCTCGTCTCCTATCGGCCGTCTTTCGATCGCCGGCCCGGTGGCAATTTCATTTACCGGGGGATCGAGTCCCCCTCAGCTTCAACCGCGATCTCGTGGTCGATCAACGTTGGGCTTGGCACCAAGTCGCCTTCAGCCCGACGGCAAGTGCGAACTCTGCGGACCTGGAGCAATGGCTGAATGAAGGCGTCGAGATCGAACCGGCACCCGCAGAAATTCTCGCTCTGATTTCGACCTCTCACGACACGCTGACCGGGCGTCAAGCGAACCTCACGGATGTCCAACTGGTTTTGCTTCCTCGCATGGGGTGGATCGCAAGCTGTTCTGTTCTTACAGTCGTTGTCGGACTTATCGTCTCCCGTCTCCGACCCGTTGTTATCGGTTTTGTGCTAACGGTACTCGGTGTGATGCTGGGAATTGCAGTGGGAATCTATCCCCAACCGATTGGCCATTTGATTGCGGCTATGCAACCGGGGCTGTGTGCTTTGGCACTCTTGCTCCTGTTGATCGGTTTGGTTCGTGGCTATTACCAGCGCCGGGTGAAGCACTTGCCTGGGTTTACGCGCAACCCTGGCGAATCGGTCTTAGAGGGGACTGTTAGCCACGTCCCACTTTCGGGATTAGACACCCGAAAATCCTCTCCCCCGTCAAACCAAGTGATATTAGATGGCCCTGGGAGCCGTCCACTCCACTCGACAACAGGGAGTTAAGGGACCATGCTAAACCGCTACTGGCTCACACTCGTGATCGGACTGATCGGATTTGCCCTCCCACTTTGTGCAGACGAGCCAATCCCGATTGCCCAGGCTGGGGTTACGGGTGCTGCAATACACGTTCCTTCGATTTCCACTGCACGACCGTCGCGCGATCCGTTCCCGATTCACCGCGTCTATGTCCCCCAAGATCGTTTCGCCGCCGCGATCAAGCAACTTCAACCGGGGCCGGTTGTTCGTCTCCCACGCCGAGAATTTGAAGCCCGTGTCCAAGCCGCAACTCAGACTTTAACGGCTCCAGCACCACGTCTATTAGAAACCAGATACCGGGCCATTAACTCGGCAGAAGGACTGAAGGGAGTCGCGGACTGGCGATTGCAAACTGGCGCGGCGGGCCAACTTTTTACAGTGGAACCATTGAAAGGTTCAGTGAACCTCACGAACTCGTCTGGCGTCTTGTTCACAACAAAAAGCGAGACGCCGACTCTCTACCTCGTGAAGGCTGGTGACAATACGGTGTCATTCGATTGGTCGGTACGGGGGATCGAAGAACCAACACTGGATCGCTTTGAACTAGCATTTCCACCTTGTCCGATCGCAACACTCGAACTCGACCTCCCGACAGATCGGTTGCCCAGCCTATCTGGGGCTAATCATCTATTGACTGGACCCTTACCAGGAACACAACCCAATCGGCAAGTCTGGCTGGTCTCCTTTGGTGGTCAGTCGCGTCTCGATCTCGCCATCCGCAAGCCGAAACAGGCGAATGAGCCACGCCCTCTCCTACGAGTGAATCGCAAGTCCGAGTTCAAACTCACTTCGAATGTCGTCAATGCCGCATTCGAGTTATCTCTGGATCCAGCCCGCACGTTTCCACTGGAATCGGTCATTGAGTGTGACCCACGATTGCGAATCTCGTCCGTGACGGGTTCTAGTCCGGTCACCTGGCGAGCCGAGCCGGAGACTCCAGGTCAGCCGTCTCGACTCCGCGTGTCGCACCAGGAATCCAACTTAAACCGGATCACGGTGAATGGGTTTTGCGGGTTACCACGAGACACAGAATCGGGTTGGGCGGCTCCCATCGTTCGCGTGAACGGGGCATTTGTTGGGACAGATACCATCACCGTCATTTGCAATCCCGAATTGAAATGGCTCGGTGCAGACCCAGGTGATTATCGGGTTATCAACGCCTATGAGGAGCAAGGTTACCATGTGATGTACACGGGAAGCATGCTACCCAATAGTAATGGGCAAGAACGTCGTCCGGTGCGGATCCGAGTTCAAACAGTAGGAACTGAGTATACAAGCACTGAAGAATTCCTCTGGGAAATCAGTTCCAAACCAAAACTCTCGGCCAAGTTGAAGGTGAACGTAACTCACGGCCCACTGCTTCAGTTACCCGTCACGTTACCTCCCAACTTCGTCCTCATGTCGGCTACCACGATACCTCAAGACCTGGAGCTGGCTTGGACTGTTTCACCGAGCAATCCGAACACGATCCTGTTTGAACCTGCACCCACAGTTGGGACAGGACAAACATTTGAACTGAACCTGGAATTGCAAGACCAGACTGAACAGCGTTTGCCGATGCGACGCACCTTCGACTTCCCTGTGCTTCAACT
>JAYSXU010000188.1:0-1870 GCA_043716965.1 Fimbriiglobus sp. | reverse complement strand
TTCAAACCCCGCTTTGCCGTAGTTCGCCGTCAACCACTTCGACGCGATTGCCATCCCGACGGAGTTCGCACAGCCTTGCCCCAACGGGCCGGTCGTGGTCTCGACGCCGGAGGTCATGAAAGATTCCGGGTGTCCGGGGGTCACACTGTGGAGCTGGCGGAAGTGTTTGATTTCGTCGAGTGTGACGTTTTTTTTGCCGTCCGATTCGACCACGCCGGCGAGGTGTAGCACAGAGTACAGCAGCATCGAAGCGTGGCCGTTGGACAGTACGAAACGGTCGCGGCCGATCCACGTCGGGCTTTGGGGGTCGTACCGCAGGAAGCGCTGCCAGATGGTGTACGCGACCGGCGCCAACCCCATCGGGGCGCCGGGGTGGCCCGAGTTGGCCTGTTGCACGGCGTCGATCGACAGCGTGCGAATCGTGTTGATGCAGAGTTGGTCGATCGTCTCAAAGGCTGCCATGTCGTGTCGTTCTCGTGCGGTCGGGGTGAGAGTATTTTGAAACCGAGACTCGGTCATTTCGCAACCGTAATCTTATGGCGCCGTCAACCCTTTTTACCGGCGGGAGCCGCGCGTCAAGCCCACGAATGATGATTCGTGGGCTTTCAGGCGGGGAATGCAACTCCAAGCAGACAAGTCCACTCACGCACTGGTTTTGCGCGTCAACCTGTCGCTTTTGACGAATATGCCGGTTAAAAACCTTGGCATTCCTAGGGTTTCCCTGGTCTTAGCGTCGTTTTGTTCGGGAAAATCCGTGATATTCACTACTAGAACAAGGGATTTTGTTGACAAGCGGTTCCAAAACCCCTATTTTTCAAGCCGTTTCGTACCCCGAGCATCCAGGAGTGACAGTATCATGGCGAAAGAGAAGCCAGTTGAAAAAGTGGAGAAGCCCGCAAAGTCTGTGAAGTCGATGTCGAAAGGCCAATTCTTCTCCGACCTCGCGGAAGCGACCGAGTTGAAGAAAACAGACGTGGCCAAGTTGTACGAGGCCATGACCAACGTGATCCTCAAAGAACTTGGCGCGAAAGGGCCTGGCGTCTTTGCGTTGCCCGGCCTGTTCAAACTGAAAGCCCGTCGGGTCAAAGCGATCAAGGGTGGCAAATCGGTTCCGAACCGTTTCAAGCCAGGCGAGATGACCATCACCAAGGACAAGCCCGCCCACACCAAGGTGACCGCTCGTCCGCTGAAGGGTCTGAAAGAATCGTTGAAGTAACTCCACCGCAACGGCTGTGACGCACACCCCGCCAACCCCGTTGGCGGGGTGTGTCGTTTTTGATTTGCACTCCGCCCGCGTGCCGCACACACGGGTCCGCATTCTGGCGAGCCTCGGCAAACAAATTGCCGAAGCCGCGAATCAGAATTGGCCCCACTAACACCGAGTTTACTTGTGCAAGGGTTTCGGCACGCCGGCAGACGTCCGCGCGGCGCGAATGCGTTCGAGTAGGTTTTGTTTGGCAATGGCAGCCGGGTCGAGCGCGGCACTCTTCACGGAGGCCGACACGGTTGCGGGTGCCGGGGTTGCGGTCCCTTCGATGACGCCGTCCTCCGTCAAATTCACTTCCGCGATCTGCGTTTCGCCGTACATTTCGCGGAGTTCGTTGAGTCGCATCAGGCGTTCGATTTTCAAGAACGCGATTTGTTCATACGGCACGAAGAACCCACGGCCTTCGTCGTTGGTCCCGGCTTCACGCCCTCGAACGACGACGTATTCTTTCTCCATGCGGAACAGAAAATCCATGTTGATGGACGCCCCGGACAACAGCACGAGGACAACTTTCGTGTGGTCCAGTGGCGGAATTTTGCTCAGGAGAGCTTGGACATCTTCACGTCGCATCAGTCAGCCTCGATCCAAGAGATAACAATGAAG
>JAYSXU010000187.1:0-1870 GCA_043716965.1 Fimbriiglobus sp. | reverse complement strand
CTACGATGTCGAAGGGCAAACCAGCGGCCTCGGGGTTAACTTCGCCTTAACCAAAAGTGTGCGCGGGAAGTTTCAAGCCGTCCAAGTTCTCGGCGTCGTCAGTGGCGACCGGCTGATCGCCGAGGTGGCTCAAACGACTGGCGGCAAAGTCACCAAAGGGCTTGTGGTCCTGCACCGGAAATAACAACGGTTGGGTTGTTGCAAAAGTGGTGCGAATTCGAGTTGCTATTCCCGAGGCGAAGCACTACTCTCAACCACCTGCTGAATAAACGCTTAGGCGTTTTCTCCCTGCCTGTTCCACTTTTCGCTTCTGGAGCTTCCGATCATGCTCACCTTTTTGGGCCACCGCCAACCCTTTTGTGACGGCATCAATCGCCGAAATTTCCTCACCATCGGGGCATTCGGCGCCGGGCTAACGCTGGCCGACGTTTTGCGTGCCAAGGCCGCGACAAAGCCGGGCGATTCACAAACCCTTTCGCGCGGTTCGCCCAAAGCGGCGATCATGATCTACCTGCCCGGCGGGCCGTCGCACATCGACATGTACGACCCGAAGCCCGATGCCCCAGTAGAGTTTCGCGGCGAGTTCAATGCGATTTCAACGAACGTGCCGGGCGTCCAGATTTGCGAACACATGCCGATGCAAGCCCGGATGATGGACAAGCTCGCCGTCATCCGATCGCTAGTTTCCGTGGATGAACACAGCGATTCGCTCCTGATGACCGGCTACCCCGAACAAGTCAACCGAACCGTCGGGCACCCGTCGTTCGGCGCCGTGATGTCGAAGCTGAAGGGGTCGGCGGACGAGGTGCCACCGTTTGTATCGCTGCGGGGAATGAGTATCGGCTCGGAGCCGGGTTATCTCGGCGTGGCCCATCGCCCGTTCACACCCGACGGCCCCGGTCAAGCGAATTTGCGGCTCGCCGGCGGCGTGAATGTCAATCGCATGGACGACCGCAAATCGCTACTCGGCTCGTTCGACACGGCTCGGCGGGATGTCGATGCGACCGGCAGCATGAAGGGCATGGACTCGTTCACGCAACGCGCCTTCGACATGATTGCATCGGGCACCGTTCGCAAAGCGCTCGATCTTAAGCAAGAAGACCCGCGAACCCACGACCGTTACAAGGGCGTCGAGCAGTTCCTTACCGCACGGCGACTTGTCGAAGCGGGCGTCGGTTGTGTCACGCTCAGTTACGGCGGTTGGGACACGCATACCGCCAACTTCAAGCAGTTGAAAACGCAACTGCCGATGCTCGATCGCGGCATCGCCAACCTGATTCAAGACTTACACGATCGCGGCCTGCAAGACGATGTGGTCACGGTCGTCTGGGGCGAATTTGGCCGCACACCGAAGGTGAATTCTACCGACGCGGGTCGGGATCACTGGTCCCCGGTCATGAGTGCAATGGTGTCTGGTGGTGGCCTCAAGATGGGCCAAGCCATCGGCGCCAGTTCGGCCCGTGCGGAGTACCCCAAGGACCGCCCGTACAAAGTGCCGCAAGTCCTCGCAACCCTGTACCGCGCGATGGGCATCGACCCCGGCATGACGTTCAACAACGGCAGTGGTCGCCCGATGTACATTCTGGACGAACGCGACTTGGTCAGCGAACTGGTGTGATGTGATTTCCCAGACTGAGTGGAGAACGTGACCGTTCTCCGCTCAGGTGATTTCGGTTTACTTCAAATCTTCGGGCTTCACGCCCGGTTTCCATTCTTCGTTCTTCTTCCCCCGGAACGGTGTGGCCTTGTACGTGCCGACCAGTTCGACGTTCGACTTCGCGGGGATTTTCGCTTCTAACCCGAGTGCCCAATAGCAGGCGTTCACGCTCATCCGACGGGTGCCTTCAAACTCGAAATCCTGCGAGCAACC
>JAYSXU010000186.1:0-1871 GCA_043716965.1 Fimbriiglobus sp. | reverse complement strand
GATGCGGCGGTTTCGGGTGTGCCGGGGTCCGAGGTGGGCGAGCAGGTATCGGATGCGGACGACGGTGATGATCGGACGGAGTCCCCGAAGGTCGGGCAGCGGATCCCGTGAGTTCGACTGGTCCACGACGGGATCGGGGGTACGATGACGCATGAGAGCCTCCTGCTTTTTTGGATCGGTGGTACGACCAGAATAGCAGAGAGGCTCTCGACTTACCTCTTAACTCACGGGCATTGGGCTTTTAGCCTGAAATCCGGTAACCTGTGTGCAAACTTTCACCAACAAATGTGACGCGAGCCGCAGACCAATTCACTTCTCTGTTTTGTGAATCGTCAGAAACACGGACCCCACGACGGGGTTGCCATCGGTAGTTTTGAGGTTCACGCCGAGTTGCATTTGCATGACGGGTTGAATCGTCGGAATGCGAACGTGAACGGTTCGCCCGTCGTCTAGCAGTTTCGCACCGGCTACCACGACATCGTCTTGCCCGATCGTATCGGGACGCGACACCAAGTACCGCTTGGAGCCGTACTCTTTCACCCACCGGTAGTTCCACCACGCGGCACGATAGTGGCTAACATCTTCAACGGCAGTTCGATCGAGCTTGTTGCTGAAGGTGAGGTTCACGCCGTCCGCGACGACCGCCATATTCGTGGGGATTTGTAGCGGCTTGCCCGTGTACCGAACCCGTTGCAGGCAGCCGTCTTTTTGCGCTGCGGTTTGCCAGCCGTTCAGGCCGCAAACATAAATGTTCCCGTCCGCCGTGTTGAATCGCCCCCGACAGACGCCGGATAGGAACTTGATCCCCAGATCCCACACGCCGCCTTGAACCGTGTCGCCGATCTCCTGGCGGAGCAGCACGAACGGCTTACAGCGTCCGTAACTGAAGTGAATCGGCAGCCCACCGAGCGGCCCGAACTTCCCGTCGGGAACCCACATCTGCCCGCCTGCACTGTTGTCCACTTCCCGTGGCACCCAGCAAAGCGGGCCGTCATAAATCGTCGGCGCCACGGCCCGGTGGTTCGCGCGCATGTCGCCGTAAAACCCGCCTTGCTTGTACTGGTCTATGCGCGTCGCGGGCATCCAGTTCCCTTCTTGGTCCGCCCCGGTTACGATTCCCGTCGGTGACATCCCCATGCCGATCGGATGCCGGAACCCGGTGGCAAAGACTTCCGACTTGCTGCCGTCCTTCGACACTTTCAACAGACAACCACCCGTCGGCAAATGTGTGTCGCCGGTTTTGAAGAAGTAGAAATTGCCTTGCGGGTCCGTTTCCAAACAGGTGTCGTAGGAATGCTCCCCGGACCCGGTGTCCCAATCGTTTGCGATGCACTCGTAGAAGTCGGCTTCGCCGTCGTTGTTCTCGTCGTGCAACCGCGTCAGTTGCCCGCGTTCCAACACGATGACTTTGCCGTCCACGACCTTCAACCCGAGCGGGTGGTACAACCCGGTAGCGTACCGTTGCCATGCGACTGTGCCGGCTGATTCATCGACTTTGGCGAGCCACACGTCGCCGTGGCAAGTACACATTGCAATCCTGCCATCTGGCAAAAAGTCGAGACCCGTGCAGAAAAACAGCGCCTTGAACGGGTTGTCATAGGGCAGTGTCAACGTGTCCACCGCAAGCGGGCCGGAGTCGTCGCCCTTTACCAGTTTCGTGATGATCGGCTTGCCCCAACGACTGGCGCCGGGTTTGGTCAAAGCCGTGAGGTCTTCCGCTGGCTCCGCAGTGCCGTCCTTCATTTGGAACGACAGACTTTGCGGCTTATCGCTGGCCGGGATGGTGAAAAACCGATCGCTAGTCCCCATCACATTCAACGCCGCTTTCGTGGGGGCAACATGCAGCGAACGCACAATCGCCCCGGCTTGCA
>JAYSXU010000185.1:0-1878 GCA_043716965.1 Fimbriiglobus sp. | reverse complement strand
GTGATAGAAGGGCAAACCCGCGTCACGGCCCAGAATCGGACCGTCATCGAACAAGCGCTGGCGGCCCAGCAGAACGGCTTTGTGACCGAAGAGTTTTCCCGCCAAATGCAGTTCGCGCAAATGGGTTTCGGTCCGATGCCGTCGATGGAAGATTACGCGAACGTCCGGGAACGAACTCTCGCCATGACCCAGGTCCGGCTCAACGACATTCTCACCTCGAAGACGCCGCAGGAGCAGGACCAAACCGTGGCACGGTCGATGATGTACCTTATTGATCTCGAACAACGACTGCTGGCCGGACAAGGCAACCAAAAGAACGCCCACTACTTCACGAACCAACCCAACGACACCCGCAACGCCCGTGACGCGATGGACTTTCTGTTGTGGCTCAAGAAGGCCGATCAACTGGGCATCCGGTACACCGAAGAAGACCTTACGGAACTGGTAAACACCGAGTTCTTCCGAAAGATGACCAACGACGATTGGCGCGCCGTCGAAGACACAATGCGGGGCAAACGGGGGTACACGACGCAGTTTATTCGCGCGGCCTTGGCCGAGGAGTTCCGGGTTCGGGCGGCTCAAACGGCCGTGCTAGGCCAGTCGTTTCTCCAGACCAACAGCCGTGAATTTGATTCGCCAGCGGAGTTCTACAAATTCTACCGCGAGCAATGTGTTCCGGGGCACTACGGCCTGATCGCCGTGCCGACGGAGAACTTCCTGGACAAAGTCACCGGCAAGCCTGATGAAACCGCTGCCCGCGAACTCTTTAACAAAGGCAAGAACGAAGACCCCAACCCTGGCTTGTCCCGGTTCGGACTCCGCGAGCCACGCAAACTGAAGCTCGAATGGCTCGAAATGAAAGGCGACGAACCGTACTTCAAAGCCGCCGCGACGGAAGCGGTTCAGAAACTCGACCTCATGACGACGCGGGGCGGGTTCCTGTTCGCTCCGGTCGGCGGCGTCACCCTTTCTACATTACTCACCGCGTTTGCCCCGGCTTACACGCCGAACCTGCAGATGAGCCAACTTTACAAGGACTACGTCGAACAACATCGCTCGACCCTGAAGCAAAGTTGGTACACGATTTTCCCGAGCAGCGTCGTCCCGGATACGAGCCTCATTCGCACCCCGAACATCGCCGCAGTCACGGCCCTGTTGGGTGGCAACTTAGCAACAGGCGGTAGCCCCCTCGCGGCGCCATTGCTACTGACCGGCGCCGCAAATTTAGCCGACCGCAAAGCCCGGTACGACACGATGCCACTGACGTTGATGGCGCCCGTCTTACCGGGGGCTTCGACGTTGGCCCAGACGATCGCAATGGTCGCCCCGCAAGCCGTCGTGGCTGAACCGTTACCGCTGAAATCGGTGCAGAGTTATTTAACCGAACAACTCCGCACCAAAATGACCAAGGACATCGCGTTCGGGGACGTTGTCAAACTTGAAAAAGACCTCACCGAACTAAAGCCGAAAGCGGACTCGCCGGAAGCCAAGAAGATGATCGACGACTTCATCACGCTGCGGGGTTTGAAGCGCGGGGCGTCGAAGGAGTTCCGCGACATCTACAGTCTGTTGAACGATGAAGGGCTGCAACCAATGAAAGACAAGAAGGACGATAGCAATCCGCTGAACCCAAACCCGACCGTGACGCCGCTGCAATTCGGGCAACGCTTCTTCTTCGACGTGGATCGTCAAGCCCGTCGAGCGGTGCCGAGTGTCGGGTTCTACAAGCTCCAGCCCTACCCCGCGTTCAACATGCCGATGTTCATGGCGTGGCGCGTTGCCGAGCAAGCGCCGGAAGCGTTGCGGGACATTAACCTGCCCGAATCGCGTGCGAAAATCGAAGCCGCGTGGCGGCGCAAGCAGGCGCGTGAGTTGGCG
>JAYSXU010000184.1:0-1882 GCA_043716965.1 Fimbriiglobus sp. | reverse complement strand
ACGTCCTCACCCAAACAGTCGTCGATCCGGCACCGACGGCGAAATCCATCACACGGGGCGACCCGAATCCCGCCACGACCGCATCGGTCAGTTGGCTCGTCACGTTTAGCGAACCCGTCACCGGCGTGACCGCAAGTAACTTCCAATTTACGGCCACCGGCAGCTTGGTCGGTGCCGCAGTCCTAGGGATTGTCACGACCGGCAACGTTGTGACCGTGACCGCCAACGTGGGCACGGGTCACGGCATGTTGGGGTTAGACCTCGCCAACCTCACGGGGATTGTGGACGCAACGAATCAGCCTGCAACGGGAACGGGTATTGTTGGCCCGGTCTATGCCGTCGATCGAGTTTTGTCACTGTCCATTTCCCGCACCAGTCCGGCAGCCTCGAACACACCGACTGTGTCCTGGACCGTGGTATTCAGCGAGCCGGTCACGGGTCTGTCGCTGGCAAACTTCACCTTGGCAAACGCCGGCACGCTCAGCGGGTTCGGCCTGTCAACACTGACCGGGAGTGGAACGACTTACGTCGTCACCGCGAACACCGGCATCGCCGACGGGACGCTCGGGTTAAACACCGGCAACCTGACCGGCGTCACCGGGCTGTTCGCCACCCCAGTCACGGGTTCCGTCACCGGGGAAACTTACGTCTTCGACCGCACCGCACCGTTTGTTTCAACAATTGCCCGAGTCGGCCCAGCCGCAACAAACGCGACATCATTATCGTGGACGGTCACGTTCAGCGAACCCGTTACCGGCGTCTCGGCGAGCAACTTCGCACTCACGACGACGGGTGTCAGTGGGGCAACGATCAGCGGCGTGACCGGAACCGGCGCGACGTACACCGTGACCGCATCAGTGGGTAGCGGTGACGGTACCGTCACCTTGATGACGGGGAACCAGACCAGCATTGTGGACGGTTTCAGCAACATTGCCACTGGCACGCTGGTGGGTGAGTCTTACACGATTGACCGGACCGCACCGACGGCCACCATCGACCAGCTTGGCAGTGCGTTGACGAACGCTTCGACTGTCAGTTGGCTGGTGACGTTCAGCGAACCGATCGTGAATTTGACTGCGGCGAATCTCGTCACCACCTCCGTCGGCGTGACGCCCGGTGCGTTGACGGTGACGAAAAACAGTCCCGTCACTTACACCGTCGCCTGGAACACCGGCACGGGTGACGGCACACTGGGGTTCTCGATCACGAACACCGTTTTCGATTCGGCCACCAACCCGCTTGCCGGGGTTCCGGTTATCGCGCCGGTGTTCACCATCGACAAGACGGCACCCGTTGCCACCATCGCTCCGAACGGATCGACTCCCACCAACGCAGCGACCGTGAGTTGGACTGTGGTCTTCAGCGAACCCGTGACCGGGATAACGGCAGCCAACTTCTCGTTGGCCCAATTCGGTGTCAGCGGAGCCGCAATCACCGGGGTATCGGGAAGTGCTACGACGTACACCGTGACCGCCACGACCGGGACGGGCGATGGCACACTCGGGCTGAACTTAATTAACAGCACCGGGGTCTCCGACGCCAGTGGCAACCCAGCCGCCACGCTGATTGGACCGAAGTACACGTTTGACCGAACTGGTTCGTTGCCTCGGTTGACGACGACGGCACCCAACCCGTCCGTTTCGATTGTCATTCCCGTTGCGGTGACGTTCACCAAACCAGTCACGGACTTTACAGTCGATGACGTGGTTGTCACGAACGGCACGATCAGCAACTTCAAACTCGTTTCAACCACGACGTTCACCTTCACCGTCACAGCCGTTGCTGCGGGCGATGTGGGCATCGTGATCCCAAGTGCCACGTCCGTCGATGCCGTCGGGAACCCGAGCTTCGGCACTACGCTGACACGCACGGTGACCCCACC
>JAYSXU010000183.1:0-5518 GCA_043716965.1 Fimbriiglobus sp. | reverse complement strand
GGCCGGACAGCAACGCATTGGTCAAGATCACAACATCCGGTTTCGCTTCAGTTTTCAGCCATGCTACTAACTTGTCGAGTTCTTTTCGTTGCCGCCCGTCCGCACCGCGTAGCATGGAGACGGTCAAATCCGCGAAGTCGGCGTAGTCCACGTTGCGGGCTTTCCGGGAGACAAATCGCAACAACATGGGTCGGTTCAGCAACCAATCCACAAACCGCGGCGCGATCCGGAACAACCACGATTTTTCCTGGAGATACACATTGATGCCACCATAAAATATCCGCCCTTCGCTGACATCGACTTCATCAGTCCGGATCGGCATATACGTTGGGATTAGTATTGCGTCATGGCCCTGCTCAACAATCGCAGTGACAAGCGTGTTGTCACGCATACAACTCCCGCAGAACATTCCTGCCGCGCCAGCCGTGATAAACGCAATCCGCATGTTCACTGTCCTTTACATCAAGCGCCAATCCCGAAACTTCATCAGAATCACACGCAATCTACATGATGATGTGCAATATAGTATTACGTCCATTCAGTGACAGTCCATTACGGGGTACCGCCGTGTTCGATGCACTTATCATCTCGGACTTACACCTCGGTAGCGAGAACTGCGAAGCCAAATCGCTGTGTCATTTCCTCGAATCGATCCATAATGGCGAGCTTTCCACACGCCGGTTGATCCTGAACGGCGACGTTTTCGATTCGATCGACTTTCGGCGGCTGAAGAAACAGCACTGGAAGATACTGTCGTTGCTCCGGAAGCTTTCGGACCAAATCGAAATCGTCTGGATCAACGGTAACCACGACGGCCCGGCGGAAATCATTTCGCACCTACTCGGCGTGTCGGTTCAAGACGAAATCGTCATCGAAACCGGATCCAAGAAGGTGCTGCTTTTACACGGCCATCGCTTCGATGAATTCATTGATCGGTACCCACTCACGACGAAGATCGCGGATTGCTTGTATCGCTTTCTGCAAACAATTGACAAGTCGCACACGGTGGCCAGACACGCGAAATCTAAGAGCAAGATTTTCCTGCGGTGTGTGCAGAAGATCGAGACACTCTCGATCGAGTACGCCGAAAAACTGGGGTGTGACGCGGTCTGTTGTGGCCACACCCATCACGCCGTTGCCAACACGTCTGGCCCGGTTCACTACTACAACAGCGGCTGCTGGACGGAACGGCCCTGTCATTATTTGGCGATGAAGAATGGCACGATTCAGTTGTGTGAATACCACGATCTTGCAGCGGAAACGGTCGTTGATGACCTGTATCAAACCGGGTTTCACAATCAGTTGCTGTTCCCGGCGACTTCCTGATCGTCTGGCACCACGGGTTGACTGGCATCAATCATCAACCATAAGAACACGCCGATGATGTACACCGATCCGTACATTGCGAAGCAAATTAAAATGCCGTTGTCGCCAGGGTAACCCTTGGTAATCATCCCGGTCACGAAGATGCCGGACACGGCACCAACCAAGTTGCCGAACATGTTCATCGCACCGGAAACCGTAGCGGCATACTCGCGGCCAATGTCTTGGCAGACTGCCCAAGCCGGTGCCATAATCAAGTCGTTCATGAACCCCATTAGGATGAGTAGCCCGGCGAAGAGCCACAAGTTTGTCGGGTCGTTGTACTTTACCAACGCGGCTAAGAAGTAGGCACTCGCGGCGCCGCCGTAGCCGATCATGCCGAACAGTCGGCGGCCCCACTTGCGGTCCCCGGTGCGACGGATGTAGCGGTCCGATAGCAATCCGCCCAGCAGGCATCCGAACATGCCAATCAATAGCGGGGAACCACTCAGTATTGCGAGTAACATTTTCCCGGATGCCGTCGTGTTCCAATCTGGGAAAGCGAGCTGCATGGAACGTGGGTGGTTGTACATCAAAAAATACCAACAGAAATTCGTCACCACATACATCGCGCACACAGCCCACAAGTTGCGGGACCGGACCAGCTTTCCCCACGGTACGACCACTACTTTGGCAGCGACTTTGCGGCCCGCGTTGATTTGCGCCAGTTCGGCGGCATTCACGCGGCTATCTTCCTCGGGCTTGTTCTTGAAAATGAAGTAGAACGCGACACACCAAATCGCGGCGACGCACGCGAACATCCACATGGCTTCGCGCCACGTGACGCCACCCAGTTCAACAAGCAATACCCAAACCAGTGGTGTGAGTCCGCCCATGAACCGCGCTGACATCCAAACGGCGGATTTTGCAAAGCCCCGATCACCGGCCGGGAACCAGTTGTAAAGGGACTTGGCGATGTTGGGAAAGGCACCGGCTTCGCCCACGCCGAACAAAAATTGCATGACGACAAGTGCCGCAAACCCGACGTAAATGCCACCGGGTAACGTCAGCCCCGTCAACCCGGTTAGCGCGACAAACGCCGACCACCAGATGACCACGCGGAGCAATACGGACCGCGGCCCACGAGTGTCACCCAGCCAACCGGACGGGATTTCAAACAGTGCATAGGCGAGTTGAAAGGCCATCAGCACGATGAAAAAGTCATCTTCTGTGTAGGTCGAGCCAGCCGCGTTCAAATCCGCCATGATCGCTTTTTTGGCACTGCCGTTTGCGGCACGGTCCATGTAGGTAATCATGGCCAGAATGCACAGCAGAAACAGAATGGAATAGCGAACGCGGGTGGCACGAGCGATTGGCGAAGGTGTCATAGGATGCGGCTAACGAACGTGGGGGAGGGCATACTCATCCGCCACAATCTAGCCGCGTTTGGGATTTGAGGCAACGAACCGTTTTGAAGTATGACCGGAATTACGGCTTCTTCGGTTCGGGAACGGTCGGTGCTGCGGCGCGGGCGATCGTTTCGGCGGGTGGTTTATTATCAACCAACGCCCACTTCACGTCCTTGTTGTCGGGTTCCGTCTTGGTTTCGACTTTCAGTATCAAGTCTTCAGCGTGCCAAGTCATCTTGCCTTGATAAACTGGTTTCGTGAGTGCGCGCGAATCGAAGATTTGAATCTTCTTCTCGCCGGCTTGAGTTTGAAACTCCCGATAAACTTCGCCCGGCAGAAGCCGCACAACCTTCCCACGTTTGAAAATCAGCCCGTCCGTTACTTCTTGGATGATGAGAGTTTGTTTGGTGTCGTTTTTGATGCAAACCCACCCCGCAAAGCTCGTGCTGGATGACACGAGACACGCGGCGACAACCAGACACAGTAACCGCACTTCCGACGCGCGGAACATGCTAACACCTTACCAGATCAGGGTTTCGGGCGATTCTACAACAATATCACGTCACGAACTGGCTTCCCAGTTGATATTAGAACGCTTTTGATGATGGTAGCTTGCGCCCGATTAGGGGTCTTAGAAACGAACAACCCCGTTCCACAGTGTCGTGATGGAACAGGTTGCGAAGATTAAGGCATTAGAAGCGTTACGCGGCGGCTTGTTGGTCGCTGCCACGAATGGACGCTTCAAACATTTTGACCACATCGACCGCAAAAGGGATCGCAGGTCCGGCCCAGCGGGTGATGTCGTCCCCATATCCGGCTTTGGCACCGGCTTTCGCCACATGGGATAGCAATGCGCCAATCCCACAGCGTTTTTGCGCTGCGAGCTTTGCGTCATACTCACGTAAGCGGTTGTGCAGCTCTTCGCCGTTGCTTGGCAACACTGGTAACTTGGCTGATTCAGCTTGCTTCTGCTGTGACGGCGTGGTCACTTTGATCTTTGGCAAGGCGAAGCCGGGGAGTTGCGGCGGTTGCGTGAACTGCTTCTTAACCGGGTCGTAATCGGCCCATTGTGCGGGTAGTCGATACAGGTAACGGCCAATCCCAAACTTGACGGCGGCGCGTTTCAACGCATCACTAAACGCCGCTTTGAGTCGGTCGCCACCATCCGGTTGATCGCTGGGCGAGCCGACATCCATTTTCGTAATCCAACGCTCGCCAATTTTGAGTTGCAACTTGCACAGGACGGACCCGTCGGTCAACAGTTCGTACTCGTCTTGCCAATTCTCAACACCCAGGACGGCATCCAGCCGATCCTGAATGACCCGACAATCAATGTAGGCGAGCGCCAATGCGCGATTCCCCTTTACGGATTGTGGCTTGAACTTCACTTCCTTAATGTTGAACGGTGCGGACAGTGCGTCCGTAATTGTTCGCACATCACCAATTGTTTCGCTTGTTTGCTCTAACATGTTGCAACTCCGTGACTAAACCCACTCGTGAAAAGGTTCGAGTAGGTTTAGTGTACAAAATGCCACATGTCAAGAAATGTGCGTTGCACTTATCGGCTCAGTTTATCCACACCCGGTGCCGGGGTTTGGCCGACTGTGGCCATTGCGGTTCTGAGAAACTCCGATGCTACTTTTTGCACGATGCCGTCGATTTCTTTTTGCGTGACGTCCCAATCCGCGTCCGGCGTTCCTGGAGGGCAAGGGGGGCTGCACACTTCAAGATAGGCTTTCGCTTTCGGTTCGGTGCCACTGGGGCGCAAGCAGACTTTCGCAGCAATCCCGTTCGGCCCGCTCAGGCGGAAGATCAAGAAATTCCGCGCGGCCTTATCCGTGCCACCTTTGAACGGCCCCATTCGCCCGGCTTCATTCTGGAGGTCTTCCACGCTCGTCACCGGCATACCGCCGATTGCTTTCGGCGGATTGGCGCGAAGTGTATCGAGCATCTTCGCCATGTCCCGTTTGCCTTCGACGCCGGTCATGACGATGTTGAGCAACTCGTTTCGGTAATAGCCGAACTGCCGGGAAAGTTCGGTGAGGAGTTCCGGAATCGTGCGGCTTTGGCGTTTCAGATGGAGTGCGAGTTCGGCCATCAGCAAGGCCGCACACGCCGAGTCTTTATCTCGAATCTCGGCAGTCGCAAGAATTCCGTGACTCTCTTCGGTGGCGATCACGAAATCGCTCGGTCGCCCGGTGACATCGCCGTATTGTCCAGTCGATTCCAGTTGCCACAGAACGTCCGCGTGGTACTTGAAGCCGACGAGCAAGTCGTTAATAATCTGGGCGCCGAAGTGCCGACAAATGCGCGTGATTTGCCCCGTAGTCACTTCTGTCGTAATCACAATCGGCGAGGCGGGCAGATCGCCTGCACTGGCCAGACGGGACAGCTTGAAGTGGGTGAGTAGTACCGCGATTTCTTGGCCGGTCAGGAAGCGATGGTCCCCCTGGCCGTCGGCTGTCGTGCAAGCCAGTCCGCCCACGCGGTCGGCGTCGGGGTCGGTGCCGATCACCAGATCGGCGTGCTTTTCTTTTGCCAGTTTTCCCGCACGGTCCAGGCTTTCCGGCACTTCCGGGTTCGGCGATTTAGTCACGTTGTTGAACTGGCCGTTCGGCTCGGCTTGCTCCGGGACCGGGATGGGGCGGAAACCCTGTGCCGTCAGCACTTCCCCCGCACACCAACCGCCGACGCCCTGTAGAGGTGTATAAATGACGCGAATTTCATCGGCGTTGGGTGGCGTGATGAGGCTTTGTTTGCGACACAACTCGATGTAGGCTTCGTGCGGTGCCATGTCGAGGAAATGC
>JAYSXU010000182.1:0-1883 GCA_043716965.1 Fimbriiglobus sp. | reverse complement strand
GCTGTGCGACACCATTGCGTAGAGCCAGTTCGACGGTCAGCCGGTTTGCTTTTTGACCGAACAGCGTCAAGCCGGACGACGACAGCTTTCCGTTGGCGACGAACGTCTTCAGGTCGCCGAGTTTGTCGCCGGGAGTTTTTAATTCGAACGTGCCGGAGATTTCGCCATCCGCTTTCCCAGCGAACCCTGGGAGTGCTGAGAAGACTTGGCCAAGCGGGATGCGGTCGAGTTTCAAATCCGCCGTGAGTTCCGTTCGCGGGTCGATGCCAAATCGTGCGGTGCCGAGGAAGCCACCTGGCTTGTTGTCCGTTCCTGGTGGGAACGCGGCGGAAAACCGGGTCAGGGTCAACACGCCGTCACGAAGCTCCACGTCGGCAGTTACCTGATTGAGGGTGAGTCCCTCGATCTGAAGCGACGGCGTGCTGACCTTGCCGGTGGCCCGATAAAACTTGAGCGATCCGGGGTTGTTGGTCGGGATTTCTGCGGCGATTTGCAACGTCACCTTACCCGCCAGCTTCACCGGGGCGACGATCTTGCCGCGTTGAATCAACTCCGCAATATCAACATCGGTCAGCTTGAGGTTGGCCCGGACGTATTGCGGCTCCGGGTCTTTCTTGGGCGGTGCCGTCGCGGGCGGTTGCAGCAACAGCACCGTCGCGGCCTGATACAGTTCTTCGACGGAACGGCGTGACGAGGTGGCGGGGGAATCAACGAACTGGAGTCGTTGGCCGTCGCCCTGCAACAGCAACTCGACCTCGGCTTTGCCCCCGAAGAGCTTCCCGCTAATAACGGCTCGCCCGGTGCCCCGTGGCTGAACTTTGCCGTCCTGGATGAGCAGCGTGATGTCGCCGCGACCGTTGAGCCGACCCTCATCGACTCGCGGTGCCAAACCCCACGACGCCGGAGTTTTCTTAACGTCCAACCCGGTCACATTGACACGGAATTCCAATCGCGAGGGTGTCGGCCCGAAGTCGAGAAGCGCGTCGGTGTTGATGACCCCGTCGGCAGTCGTGCCACGAACCCCAGTGAGTGTGACTTTCGCACCATCCACAACGACTTTGCCCGATGTCTTCGTGACATCCAAACCGATTGGGAACACCTTCAAGTGCGTATCGGTCGGATCAAGCTCCACATGCCAAGACCACTTGGCGTCCGCACCGCGACCCACTTGAACTTGAACGGGGGAAGTGCCATCAAGTTCGACCGTCTCCCATGTCTCCTTTGGGACGAACGGGATGGCTTTCAGCTTGTCCGGCGTGAGCGGAATCGGACCAACGGTGGCCAAGCGAACGGTACCCGCTTTGCCGTCGGTCCCCCAGTCGCCCGACACACGCCACGCCCCGTACATCGGGTCTTCGATCGTGCCCGTAATGTCCAGTTTGGTCCCAGAATCCGTGAGCGTAATATTAATTCCGCTGGCCCGAAAATCCGGCTTGCCGTCCTGCACAATGTGAACGGTCGCACCAGAAATCTCGATCTCCGGGATCGCCCCGCCTTGGGTCGTCGGTTGAATTTGGGGTAACTTGGTGACCAAGTCACCGTTTTTATCGAAGTGCAGTGTGAGAACGGCGTCCTCGACGTGGACCTTGTTCGGGCTATTTCCCACCGCCAAACCGTACACCGATGTATCGAGGCGAACGCTTCCCGAAATGATCAAAGTGTCGGCATCGGCGCCGGGCAATTCAAACCGGACAGCGGTTGATCGCATACCACTATTCAGATAAGTAATGGCGACGTTGACACCAAACTTGGATGCAATTTGTGTCGCGGCAAACTGTTTGGCGGAGCCGGTACCGATGTAAATGTTCAAGCCGAGAAAGCCAAGAACTATGACCAGTACTAGGGCCGCAAACACGTATCCGGCACGGCGTAAAATTTTTGGC
>JAYSXU010000181.1:0-1886 GCA_043716965.1 Fimbriiglobus sp. | reverse complement strand
TTCGTCTCCGGCAATGCTGTCCGGAGACAGGCGCCGAATCCTTGCTTCGTGGGGTGCTTCAACACGCGGATCGTGGGATGCTTGGCCGCAAGCTCATCGGACTTCAGATCAGTGCCATCCGTGCTGCCATCATCGACCAGGATTAGCTCAAACTCACGCCCGAGTTGGCTGAGCGTATCAAGCCAAGCCTGAACGCAGGCGTCCAGTCTCTCGGCGACATTGTGAACGGGAATCACCACGCTCACACCGTCATTCGCCACAACAATTTCTGGCATCGACATACAAAACTCATGGTGTCAGTTTGGTCACGCCAATCCTGTTGACAAGTTTACGGAAGTGCCGGATCAACTGGAAGATGGCGACGATCACGCCACGTTCTCGGCCAAGCGTGGGCCGTCGGCGTAACCGTTTTGCGTGTCGTAGAGCCGCTTGTACGTGGCGCACGTGGCGTACAGTTCTTTGTGCGTCCCGACTGACAGAATGTGCCCCGCTTCCATGACGACGATGCGGTCCGCGAGTTCGAGCGTACTCATGCGGTGCGTGATGAGAAACGTGGTGCGGCCCTTCACGAACTCTTTGAGCACTTGGTGAATTTTCACTTCGCTCTCGGTGTCGATTTGGCTGGTGAATTCGTCGAGGATCAGTATCCGCGGGTCGCGCAGAATCGCGCGGGCCAATGCGACCCGCTGCTTTTGCCCGCCGGACAGTTGCCCGCCAAAATCACCCACCAGTTCCTGATACGCCGCCGGCTTTTCGACGATGAATTCATGGGCGAACGCCTTCTTCGCGGCCGTTTCGACTTCGTCTTGGGTCGCACCCGGTTTGCCGTAGGCGATGTTCGCAAAGATCGTGTCGTTGAACAAAACGGTGTCTTGCGTCACCAGCCCGATTTGCTTGCGGAGGCTGCGCAAATTCGCGGCCCTCAGGTTCACACCATCCACGTAAATCGCCCCATAGTCGGGGTCGTAGAAGCGGGGTAACAGCCCGAGCAACGTCGATTTGCCGCAACCATTCGGGCCGACAATCGCCACCGTTTCACCGGCATTCACTCGCAAATTGATGTTGTCCAGCGTGCCGGGGTCTTGGCCAGGGACGTAGGAAAAACAGACGTTGCGGAACTCGATCGACTCAGTGTGGCGTGGCACAATCGGGCCACCGGCGTTTGAAGCAACCTTCGGTTCGCGGTCCTGAATCGCAAAGATCCGATCGGCCGCCGCCGCACCACTTTGGATCTTGGTGTACACACTCGAGATTCGTCGCACTGGGTCCGCGATCATGCCGAGTAGCAGGTAAAGGGTGATGAGCGTTTCCGGACTCATCGACTCGTCGGCCATCTTCATGCCGAAGATTTTGTTCTCCTTCTCCAACACCAAATACGCACCCGCCAACAACGCCAAACTGACGGCAGCGACACCCAGGACTTCCACCACCGGGCTGGTAAACGCATCCAAGTGAATGACCCGCATCGACCGCCGGTAGTAATCTTCCGTGGCTTGCCGGAAGCGGCGTCGTTCCGCCGGTTCGCGGGTGAAGGCTTTCACCACCTTGATGCCGTCGAAGGTTTCGCGCACGATCTTGTACAGACCGGACATTCGCTCCAACACCTTCCGTGATGCCTTTTTCATCATCCGACTGACGCGGGTCAAGCAGACGATCGCGGGCGTCACCAGACAGATGAACAAGATCGTCAGTTGCCAACTAATCGCGCAGGCACCCGCGATGCAGCCGAGCATTTTGAGGGGTTCGACGATCATCTTGCCGTACAGAACCTTCATCCCCGTGCCGACTTGCTCGGTGTCGTTCGTGACGCGGGACATCAGTTCCGCCGTGCCGATTTCTTGCAACTGCCGTGGGTCTTGGTGAATCGCGGCGCGGTAAAAGCGGTT
>JAYSXU010000019.1:0-6545 GCA_043716965.1 Fimbriiglobus sp. | reverse complement strand
ACGAACAGCGTTGCGCCCGGTTGCTGAATTCCGGACCAAACACGACAACGGCGGAGCGATCCCCACGCCGCACCAGCTTCTCCGCTTCGGCCCGCGTGGCGATCCGTTCGACCTTGATGTTGGCGGTGTCCGCCAAGTCGTCGATCAGAATTTCGGACCATGCCTTTGGCGGAAAGTCACGCTTGGCGTCGTCCAACAACCCGGTGTCTTCCACGACGATCGAGATGCGAATTTTCGAGTCCGGTTTCTCACCGAATGCACGACCCAGCGTCAGCCCGAGAATCAACATCAGGATCAACGGCATCACCAGCAAAATGACTGCAGACCGGGGGTCGCGGAGCAACAGGCGCAAGTCTTTGCGGGCAATCGTGAAGATCGGCATAGGCATCCTTTGAAAGCCGTTTCACCACAGAGGGCACAGAGAACCACAGAGAAGAATAAATACGTTATTGGTTTTTCTCTCCGTGGCTCTCTGTGCCCTCTGTGGTAAATAATCTTTAGTTTCAGCTTCAATCCCGCAGTGCGTGGCCGGTTAAGCTGAGAAAAACTCGTTCAAGACTGGGTTGTTCCAACTCGATGTTGGTGCATACCACGCCGTGTTCTGCACACAACGCCATCAGTTTTGGCAACAACGGCGAGACGTTTTGGGCGGCGAATTCAACACCCGTTGGAGTCACCAAGCACCGCGTCACGCCCGGCCATTGTTGCACCCGCTCGGCGATGCCGTTAGGGGTCTGGGACAACGTCACCCGTGCCACCGCGTCGAGTCGATGGAGTAAGTTCGGCAACGTGTCACACGCTTTCACTTGACCATGATCGAGGATCGCCAGTCGCGGGCAGAGTGTCTGCACTTCTTCCATGTAATGGCTGGTGTAAATCACCGTCAAACCTGCCGCGTTTAGGCTTCGCACCTGTTCAAAAATGTGGTTGCGCGATTGCGGATCGACGCCCGTGGTCGGCTCGTCGAGGAGTAGCAACCGGGGTCGGTGCATCACCGCAACCGCCAAGTTCAACCGGCGTTTCATCCCGCCCGAAAACGTCGCGGTGCAATGATTGGCACGATCCGTGAGTTCAACGGCGGCTAGCATTTCGTCGATCCTCGACATAAGTTCAGCACCTTTGATGCCGTAAAGCTGGCCGAAAAACGCGAGGTTCTCGCGGGCCGTCAGTTCCGGGTAAATGGCCAGGTCTTGTGTGGCCAATCCGACGTGACGGCGTAACTCGTGATCGTCCGTACTGAGCTTCTGCCCGAACAGTTTGACGTGGCCTTCGGACGCATCGGATAGCCCGGACAGGATCGACATCAACGTGGTTTTCCCGGCGCCGTTCGGCCCGAGTAAGCCGAACAATTCCCCGGCTTGAATGGTAAACGATACGCCGGCGAGTGCCGGTACCGCACCATATCGTTTCCAAACGTTGACGACTTCGAGAACTGGGTTCTTCATGCCGCCTATCATATTGGCGGATCGTACATCACGACGGCGAAAACCATGACCACTTTCAACGACGCCCGAATCCGACACGCGAACCAGCACGGTGAGAATCGCCTTGGCGGTTATGTGCTGTACTGGTCGCAGATGGTTCGGCGGGTGCGGTCGAATCACGCCTTGGATTACGCCCTTCACTGGGCGACGCGGTTGAAGAAACCTCTGATCGTTTACGAGGGGTTGAAGTTGAACTACCCCTGGGCGAGTGCGCGGTTTCACCAGTTCCTGTTAGAGGGGATGCGTGACAACAGTGTGGAGGCCAAGAAACTCGGCGTGCAGTATTGGCCGTTCGTGGAAACGCTGGAAAACGCCGGGCGTGGGCTGGTTCGCAAACTGTGTGATCAGGCGTGCTTGTTGGTGACTGATGACTACCCGCAGTTCATCATCCCTGCCCAAATCCGTGCGGTCGCCGAACGTGTGAAGATTGCAGTCCATTCCGTAGACGGTAACTGTCTCGTGCCACTTTCGCTGTTGGGTCCACCGACCAAAGCGGCTGCACACCTGCGGCCAAAGATTCACAAACTCTTCACGGAAGCGTGGGAGAACCGGGCCAACCTGGAACCGGATTTTTCGACCACACCCAAGACGAAAATCGACCCACCGTTCGACCTGTGGCATCCGCCCAAGGACATCGGCGACTTCGTGAAATCACTCCCCATCGACCAAAGCGTGCCGGCCATTGCGAACCTCGAAGGGGGTCGCGTCGCGGGACTGCAACTGATCGCAGACTTCGTGGAAACCAAGCTCCCGCGTTACGGCGACCACCGCAGCCAACCGGATGACCCGGTCCGCAACGCCGCCAGTGGGCTGAGTGCCCACCTGCACTACGGCCACGTCAGTATTCAAGACGTGTGTGACGCGGTTTTCGCCAGCGTCAAAAATTGGACGACGGCGCAAATCAACTTGAAGACCCGCAACAAGGACGACTTCTTTTGCCGCGATGCGAACGCCAATAGTTTCCTGGATGAAGCGATCACGTGGCGTGATGTCGGGTTCCAATGGCACTTCACAAAGGCTGCCGAGAAGACCGCGAGTGGTACGAAAAGTTGGCAGGATTCGCATGACGACCAGGCGTCGTTCAACTTTGCATCCTACGATTTCTCGCCGATTGCAAATGCCGGAACACTGCACGCCGTGCTGCCAGAGTGGGCCTGGGAGAGTTTGAAAAAACACACCGCCGACACGCGGGCATATACCTACACACTCGAACAGTTTGAAGCCGCCAAAACCCACGACCCGCTGTGGAACAGTGCCCAACACGAGTTGATCGCAACAGGCCGGATTCACAACTACCTCCGGATGCTCTGGGGCAAGAAGGTGCTGGAATGGTCGCCGACCCCGGAGGACGCCTATCGGGTGCTGGAACACCTCAACAACAAGTACGCCATTGATGGCCGCGACCCGAACTCGTACACAGGGATTCTGTGGTGCTTCGGCTTGTTCGACCGCCCGTGGCCGCCGGAACGCAAAATCTTCGGGTCAATCCGGTACATGACTTCCGACAGCACCGCGAAGAAGTTCAAGCTGCAAGGCTACTACGATTACGTCCGCCGGTTACCGCGAATCGCCGACGTCCGGGGTGGACAGGTTACAACGATCAAGCGGGATGGGTTATTTTAACTGATACTAGATCATTCACGAAAACTGGTTGGACAACTGGAACCGTGACCATCAATCCCTAAAGCATTACACAACGTGGTCGTGTGGCAATTGGGCGCTCGACCGACACTCTATTTATTGGGAAGCGGATTTACTCCATGATCGTTCAAACGGCTGGCGTTGGCGCGCCTCGGCATGACGTGAAAGACTTAGCACTGGCACCGAAAGGCAAAAAGCGGATCGTATGGGCCGACCACGACATGCCGGTCCTGCAACAAGTCCGCGAGCGTTGGGCGCAAGAATTACCGCTCAAAGGGCTGCGCATGTCGGCGTGCTTGCACGTCACCTGTGAAACCGCCAACCTGGTTCGCACGCTTAAGGCCGGTGGCGCGGACGTTCTGCTGATCGCGTCCAACCCGCTCTCGACGCAGGACGACGTTGCGGCGAGCTTGGTCGCCGACTACGGCATCGGCGTTGCCGCGATCCACGGCGAAAACCCGACGTCGTACTACAAGCACTTGGCAATGGCGCTCGAACACCAACCGCACGTCACGATGGACGACGGCGCCGACTTGGTTTCGGCGATGGTGTTCATTGCCTTAAACCGCCTCGAAAAGCTGGCCGGCAGCCAACGCCCCGTTCAAGAGTGGGCCGAGAAGTTCACCGACGTTCAACGCAAGACGTTGTTCAAAGACGTCATCGGGAGTATGGAAGAAACGACGACCGGCGTGATCCGGTTGCGGGCGATGGAAAAGGACGGCGTGCTGCAGTTCCCAGTCATCGCGGTCAACGACGCGGCTACGAAGCACATGTTCGACAACCGCTACGGCACCGGCCAAAGCACCATCGACGGCGTCATTCGCGCCACGAACATGCTCGTCGCCGGTAAGAAAGTCGTCGTCGCGGGCTACGGCTGGTGTGGTAAAGGCGTGGCGTCCCGGGTTCGCGGTCTGGGCGCACAGGTGATTGTCACTGAAGTGAACCCGATCTCGGCACTCGAGGCCGCGATGGACGGGTTTGCGGTCATGTCGATGCACGAAGCCGCGAAAGTCGGCGACTTGTTCATCACGGTGACCGGCAACAAGCACGTCATCGCCGCCGAACACTTCCCACTAATGAAAGAGGGCGCGATGGTCTGCAACAGCGGCCACTTCGACATCGAAATCGACCTCAAGGCGCTCGAAGCCCAAACCGCCAACATTCAGCACGGCGTTCGCCACGAAGTCGATGAGTACAAGCTCAAAACCGGCAAGCGGCTCTACGTGATCGGCTCCGGGCGGTTGGTCAACCTCGCCGCCGCCGAAGGCCACCCCGCCAGCGTGATGGACATGAGCTTCGCCACCCAAGCCCTCGCCACCGAGTATTGCGTCAAGAACAAAGGCAAGCTCGAAGCCAAAGTCTACCCCGTCCCCGTGGCCGTCGAAGAGTACGTCGCCAGCACGAAACTCGCCTCAATGGGCATCAAGATCGACACGATGACCGCCGACCAAACCAGCTACAGCAATAGCTGGGAACACGGTACGTAATCTGAGTTTTGATCTCGTTTTGTAGGTCGTGGTCGGGCCTCGAAGACTCGCCCGCGACCTACAAAATTTCACTTCCCGTTCAGCGCCACGCGACCGGCGGGTTCGCCCCGATAGATGGACGCGATACGTTCCCTTGTTTGGCCCAGCACTTTATCGAACCGGCTGAGCTTCATCCCTTCGATGCTTACGTTGTAATCGGCGAGGTGGGAAAGCATGGCCACGTCCTGCCGCACTTCGCGGTCGATTTCGTAGCGGAAAATGTACTTGGCGAACCGCAGCCCGCCGGTCGGACCGGGGAACCGGGACTTGGCGTACACAAAGGACGTGACCGCCGTTTGGGTCTCCGTGATCGGCCAGAAGAACATGTACAGCCGCCAGCGGATCATCGCCTCGCGGTCGCCGTCCGGACTGGTCCACCAGTGGTCGAACACGCTGTACACCGGCGAAAAGTGCGTCGTCCAATCGTCGTGGAACGTGTCGCCCTTGCGAATCCCGAGCAGGAAGCGAAAGACCGGGTTGATCGTCTTCGTCGGCCCGACGTTGATGACCCGAACCGTGGTATCGGTCGGCTCGAAGCGAACCCGGACTTCGTGCATTCGCTCCAGGTCGTAGCCGAACGTGTCGTGGACCGTGCCGCTGTGTTCGATCTCGTTGAAGTTATCGACCGTCAGTTCCAGCGGCGCGGGGACGACGTGGTAGAAGTTCCCGAGGTGGTAGTAGTTGTCCGCGTTGATGACCGGAAAGACCGGGTTGCTTTGCTTGCTCTTCAACCAAATGTACCCGTGTTCGACCCGAGTGTCGTAGCTGACCGTGCAGGTGTGCATCTTCGGCGTACTCGGGCTTTCGCCCTCGCCGCACGCATCGAACGACCAGCCGTGGTACTTGCACTCGATCTTATCGCCGACCACCCGCCCGTAACTCAGACGCAGCCGCCGGTGCGGGCAGGCGTCGTCGATCGCCGCGACGGCCCCCTTCTCCGTGCGAAAGAGGCAAATCGACTCCCCTGCCAGTTGGATGCCGACGGGCTTCTTCTTCAACTTGTGGGCCGGGAAAACCGGGTGCCAGTGGTCCAACATCCCCATACGACCACAACCCCCAGAGCGGAATGGCTATTCTCAAAGCGTAAGACACACTACTTCGCTACGCAGACAATTTCTAGCCCGCGTACCGAATCGAAGTGTGACGTCACGATGTCATTTTGTTAACTCGCGGTGGTCAGTTCAACCACTGGCGGTTCGGATGTGCTGGACAACAGTCGTTCGACCCGTTCGCGGAGTTGGGGATCAGTCTCTTTGACGACCCAGAGTTCCAGGTCACGCCGATACGCTGCAACGGCTTCCGGATGGGATTCGAGCATGGCAATTGCAATTTCTCGCACCCGCCAGTTGGTATCGACGAGCGCGGTCCAAATGATCGTTTCGACGAGCGCATCCGCGGCGTCCGAGTGGAGCAACGCGGCGGCGGCGGCGAGTTGCACCCGTTGATTTTTGTCTTGGAGCAACCGTCGCATAATGTCATGCGGCACCGCAGAATCCGCGTTGCGTAATGCGAGCGTGGCGGCCAGTCGTAAGCCGTCGTCGTCCGATTCGACCGCCGATTCGATCAAGTACGGAATCGCTTGACTCGGAATCGGGTCCATGCGTCCGATCACGGTGGCGGCGTTGGTCCGCACGCGCGTTTCCGGATCGCGTAAGGCTTCAATTACCGTCGCCACGTCGTCGTCGGGGACTTGGTTGGCCTTCAATAGGCCGGCTGATGCGATCTTGCGAACCTCGGCTTCGTCGTCCCGTAAACCCGCCACAAACGCGCCGACGGATTCGGGGAGTTGCAAGACGGCCAACGCACGCATCGCCGCCTCCCGCACTTCGGCGTCACCGGCCAGTGCGAGTCGCGCTAACTCGTCACCCGACTGCGCCGCCGTCGAACCCATCCG
>JAYSXU010000180.1:0-1892 GCA_043716965.1 Fimbriiglobus sp. | reverse complement strand
CCGGCGGCGTCACCGAGTTCGCCAAGGCCACCGCCTTCGGGATCGAAGTGTTCCAAGACAACAACACCGGCAACCTCGTGTACATCAGCGACATCGGCGCAATCGGCGTGCTGCCGAAGAAGTAAGAAGAGTGAGGGTGGAGCGTGACGAAAACCGACGGATCATGTTTGATCCGTCGGTTTTCGTCACTTGATAAGGGTGTGTCCGATTTGTTGGTGGGTGATTTTCCCGCCTGATCGGCTGTCTTGGCTTTGTGCCCGAAAAGGGCACAGTGATATAGCCACGGGTGAAGCGAAGTGCAACCCGTGGCTACACACCTTGGCCGCTATCGAGGCCACCGAATAAAACCAGGTTTTTACAGTTCACTCATTGGTACAGTTCCCACCTCACTGCTGAATCTTCCGCAGCACTTCGTCGCGGCGACCTTGTTGGCGGCCTTGGTGGTTGTCTTTGAATAGCTCGGCGGCTTTGGTCCAGGCGGTGCGGGCTTTGGGTTGGTCCCCGATGCGGAAGTAGACATCGCCGAGGTGGTCCCACACGGTCGCGTCGGGGGCGCCGTCGGCGGACTGGGCGGCTTGTTCGAGGACGGTTTTGGCGTCGGCCAACTTGCCGCGGCGGAACAGAATCCAGCCAAGGCTATCGAGGTACGTTCCGCGATTCACGTCCGGGGAACCGGCGCGGATTCTTTCATCCTGTTCGATTTCGATGGCCCGGCGGATCATCACTTCGGCGTCGGCTAGGTTGCGGCCTTGGTCCGCCATGTTGTAGGCGTAGTTGTTGAGGACCAAGACGCTGTCCGGGTTGTCTTCGAGCAACTCCCGGTAGACCACATCGGCTTTGTCAAACTGCTTCAAGCCGTTGTAAGCCTCGGCGAGACGCAGTTGCGCACTCTGTTTCAGTTTGGGCGTCACGTTCGGCTCGGTCAAAATTCCCTGAATCAATGTGAGGGCTTCGGGATACCGTTCAAACGTGCAGAGAATGTGGGCCTTCAGAAGGATAATATCGGCACTTTTCCCGGCGTTGTTGATCGCCTGCATCGCCTTCGGCCCCTCGCCGATTTCGGCGTAAGCCTGCGCCCGAACTGCGTTCCAGTTGTACGCCGCCCGGACACCTTGCTGGGCTTCGAGGCGATTGCACAACTCAATTTCTTGCACCCATTTTCGTTGCCGTTCCAGGCAGGTGAGGAGTGCCGGAATCGCCTCCGGATTTCCCGCTTGCACGGCGGCCCGCAGAAGGGTTTCGACGACGCCAATTTGACCGGCTTGTTCCGCAAACCAGACGATCAATTCGCGCGTGTCTTTCTGCCGAACCAGCATCGCTTGCCCTTCGGCACGCACTTGCCGTATCAGCAACTCGCCGAGTTTCGGCTCCACTTTCATCGCGGCGACGAGGGAACGAAATCGTTCGACGGCGAGGCGGGCTTTCGCGTCACGGTCCGCTCCGGGTTCCTCGTCATCCCGACCGGCACGGGCGGCTTTTGAATAGCGATCGACCAGGTCGAGCAAATCTTTCCCGTTGCTCACGCCGGTGTAGAACCGGACGAGTTGTGCGAAGAACTTCGGGTCCGTGGTGCCGTCCGCAATTTCCCGGAACAGTCGGGCGGCCACGGCGGGATTGTCGATCGCCAGTTCGCTGGCCAACACCCAGCGAATGGCTTCGTTCTTGGGGTTTTGTTGGGCCTGCCGTTCCAACGTCGCGGAAATTTGGTTGGTTCGTTTTAGGCGTCGCAGCAGTTCGGCTTGCCGCTCATACGGTGCGGCCCCACCGGGTTTGAGCGTGAGAAATTGTTCGAGTTGGGCGTAGGCTTGCTCGTTGTCACCCTGTTCGAGTAACACGCCGGACAAATTCCACGACACCCGCTTGGCGCCGATCGGATCGTTCACGGCTTGAAA
>JAYSXU010000179.1:0-5550 GCA_043716965.1 Fimbriiglobus sp. | reverse complement strand
ACGCCCAAATCATTGCCAAACGCGACACGCTTTGGAGCGCCTTCGCGCCGCAACCGAACGAGACGACGATTCAGTACACGCTCGCGGCCAACCCGTACCGGGCTGGTCTGTTGGACTTCACGAAAACGCTCGGCCACCTCACGATGGTTCCGGTTTCCCAGTCCGAGAAAAAGAAGCTTGATGAACTGAAACAGGTCGTCATGAACGATCCCTCCAAACCCGTATTCTTATCAACGGGTGACCCCAATTCCGATTCGGCGAAAGCGGAAGTCCAGCGGATTCACGAGTACGAAACCGGGACGCTATCCCTGGGCGGAGACGACTTGATGAAGGTGCTGAACCTGAAGCCCCTTCCATCCCCGCTCCCGCCACCTCCGCCGCCGGTTTCGGTGGAGATTTACACAGGTGTGAACAAACAGACCACCGCAGTCTTTCCCCAGACGACGAATAAACAGCCGTCAACTCCCCAAGCAAAATACCTTTTTCTCATGCCCGGCACGACCGGGGGACGGGGAGCAATAACGACGGACGCCGCGAAACCCGAATCGCTTCCTTCCAGCGGCCTTGGCGTCAACCTGATCGCACCCGTTCGCCAGTAGTCGCTGGTTGTTTCCGCCCTGGTTGCTGGATCTGAGTTGCTGAACCCGGTTCGATTTCATCAGGTGTCCTATGCCCCGCGTGACAACCCCGGACCGTGTGGAAACCGTCGGCGCAACGACGGAGGACGTGCGCAAGCTGAAATCCGACATCCACAAGTCGGTGGTCGAAGCGATTGACTTGTCGCGCATCGACCGTTGGAAACCGGAACGATTACGTTCGGAGATGCTGGCCCTCACCCAGAAAATGGCCCGCGAGAGCCGCGTCAAGTTGACCCTGGATGCTGCGGAAGGGTTGACAGATGAGGTCATGGACGAAGTCTTCGGACTCGGGCCGTTGGAGCTATTGTTCCGCGACCCGAGTGTTACCGAAGTTCTCGTGAACGGGCCGAAGAACCTTTACGTCGAACGCAACGGCCGGCTCGAAAAAGCGTACACCGCCTTCACCGATAACGCTCACCTCGTGCGGGTGATTCAACGGCTGGCAAGCCGGGTCGGCCGGCGGATTGATGAGTCGTCCCCCATGTTGGACGCCCGGTTGCCGGATGGCTCTCGCGTCAATGCGGTCTTTCCACCGCTGACACTTGATGGCCCCGTGCTTTCCATCCGCCGCTTCGGGCAAGTGCTTTCCCACCAGAAGTTATTATCAACGGGGTCGATCACGCCCGAGATGCTCGGGTTCTTACGGGCCGCCGTGGCCGCGAAGGTGAACATCTTGATTTCGGGCGGCGGCGGTGCGGGGAAAACAACTTTCTTGAACATCCTGGCTGGGTTTATTCCGCCGACGGAACGGATCGTCACGATCGAAGATGCCGTCGAACTGAACCTGCCGTTACCTCACGTCGTTCGCATGGAAACCCGCTCCGCGAACGTCGAGGGCGTTGGGCAAATCACCCAACACGAACTGCTCCGCAACAGCCTGCGGATGCGGCCGGATCGCATCATCCTCGGCGAAGTCCGAGGCCGCGAAGCGATGGACATGTTGCAAGCGATGAACACCGGGCACGAAGGGTCGATCACAACGATCCACGCCAACGACACCCGCGATGCGTTGTCTCGCTTGGAAATGATGGTCGGCATGGCGGGCTTCGATGTCCCGACGCAAATTCTGCGAGGGTACATTGCCAAGGCGCTGACGTTGGTGGTGCATCTGTCCCGCGTTGCTGGCGGTGCCCGAAAGGTGACGCGGATTTCCGAAGTCAGGGGTCTCTCGAAGAACGGTGCGTTCCGGGTGAAAGACATCTTCGTCTACGAGCAGTCCGGCGTGGTGAACGGCCGTGCGGTCGGGACTTTTCGCGCCACCGGCACCGTGCCAAAAGTGCTAGATCGTCTGGCCGCATCCGGCAGCGAACTTCCCGAAGACTTGTTCCATCACCGTGAGTTGCCGGTCGAAATCACACTCGATGAAGTCGTGGAAGAGGGGCACACCGATGAGCGCTGAGGCAATCTTTGCGGCAACGATCATCGGCGTCATCGTTGTGGGGGTGCTGATTCTATACGCGGTTCTCTCGCTTTTTGGCGGTCTGTTCCGTCTCGCAATTGGTTCACGCGACCACGAGCCGAGTCTTGCGGAAAGGGTCGATGCCAACCGTGCGCCGCGAACGTGGTTTGGTCAAGTTGATAAAGACTTTGAACGACTGATTCGCGGCACGCTGTTCGGTATCAGCACCGAACGGGCTATCGAGATTTTGCTGCTGATCGGCGCCGTGGTCGGCGTGCTGTGCTTTGTGTTGACCGGCGAAGCACTGCTGGCCGTGGGCGGTTTGTTTATTGGTGGGTTGATTGCACTGCTCGTGTACATCGCCTACCAAAACCGCTGGCGGATTGCGGTTCAAGACCAACTCCCCGACGGGTGCTTTCAACTTTCCCGGTGTCTCCGCGCTGGGTTGAACCTTCCTGATGCGATGCGGGAAACGGGTGAATACATCGACGAACCACTCGGGCTAATTTTCCGCAAGATCGGGGTGTGGACCGACGCCGGGATGCCGATCCCCGACGCAATGGACAAAATGGCGAGCGACGTGCAACTCACGGATTTCGATACGCTTTCGGCAGTGGTGAATTTGCAATCGGAGTACGGCGGCAACTTACCTGCGTTACTCGACCGCCTTGCGGCTGCGATTCGAGACCGCAATCAATTCCGTGGTTACTTCCGCGCGGTGACATCACTCAGTCGGGCGACTAGTTTGTTCGTCGCGGCGGCGGCACCCGTCGCGGTGATTTTGTACTTGATCTTCCAGCCGGTGTTGTTCATGAACTTCCTGGACACGACACGCGGCCAGATCACGTTGGCGGTCGCGGTGGTGTTGGAAGTCGTCGGCTTGATCTGGATTTTCTGGCTGTTGTCGCGGCAAGAACGGTATTAACTCGCTTCGCCCATCGGGTATGGGGTGTGTGATGAATGAGCTGACCGGACTGGTTTTAGTATTTGCCGCGACGACGGTGGTAACCTTGGCGTTGCTGGCGCTGTTTCGTGACCGGGACGACGATCACTTGTCACCCGAACCCGCACGCCGATGGTTTGGCGCGTTCACACCGGCCGTTGCGGGCATGATCCCGGCGACGGAACAATCCCGGAAGGACATTCAACAAGAACTTTACATGGCAGGGTATTACCAACCCGCTGCCCTGGACAACTTCTTGTCACTGCGGAGTGTGTTGACGTGGACGCCGATCTTCGCCGGGCTGATTTTGGCGTGGTTAGGACCAGTCGAGGTGTTTTGGTGGGCGTTAGGGTTGGGATTCGGTCTCGGTTTGATCGGGTATGCGTTACCACGAATCGTGCTAAACAGCCAAGGCAATCAACGTGCGGAACGCATCCGGGAAGGGCTTCCCGTGCTGATGGATACGATGGGCCTTTGCCTCTCGACGGGTGGTAGCGTACCGGAGTCGCTAGACCGATCCGGGGAAGCGATTAAACGTGGCTATCCAGACCTGTCGCAAGAAGTCCGAATCGTTCACCGACAATCCCGGTTGCGAAGTCTCGAACACGCCCTCAGTCAGTGGAAACGGCGAATTCCGTTGCCAGAACTTTCAAGCTTTGTGTTCCTGCTGAGTCAAGGGGAACGGCTCGGTACGGACGTGACCCGCGGGCTGTGGGAACTCTCCGAAAGCTATCGAATCAGTAGTCGCCAGAACGCGGAAGCCTCAGCGAACCGCATGAATTTTTACCTGCTCTTCCCGACGATTTTCTGCTTGTTGATGGCCGCGACCATCATCTTGGTGGCTCCAGTCGGGTTGCAATTGGCGAAGGACGGGGCTACGCTTCAGGATGAACTCATCAAGTCGAAAGAAGCCGCCGAGAAAGCCAACGAGGACTCCATCAAAATGCTGAATGACGTGCAAAGCAGTAGCGGTTCGGGCGGCATGAAAGTCGTCCCGTTGCCGCCAGCACCGCGACCAACCCCGCCCGCAATCCCAGGCATCCCAGCGCGACCACAACTGTAATTTGCGGATGCAGAATCGGGTTGCAAAAATAGCTTGCCAGACCCATGTAAAAGCGACATGGGGAAAATAATAGCTGGTAAACTTGACACTTCCTGGCACGCTTCTAGAATGTCCCTTGCTAAGTAACTGCGAAGGAACTATGCGTATGCACCACACACACATGGCCAGCATTATTCTAATTGACCCAACGAATGGGTAGCTCTCGCCGGGACGTTGATTCGTCGGATGAGAGCCAGACCGAAAGGTTTGGTTCTTGTGTTTGATGGGTGAGATATTGACGAGTGCAGCGGGTATAGCTCAGTTGGCTAGAGCGCAGCTCTGATAAAGCTGAGGTCCCAGGTTCGAATCCTGGTACCCGCACATCGGGAAATGGTGAAGTAGCTGAAGGCAGTTGATTTCACAAGTTGGCTTCGGGGGAGTAGCTCAATTGGTAGAGCACCTGCTTTGCAAGCAGGGGGTCAGGGGTTCGACTCCCCTCTTCTCCACTGGTCGATGAGTTGGTGGCTGGGTGTCTTGTAGTCGAGTTGATTGTCAATCAAGTAGTCGCGGTGAAGGCCGCAAGTGATTGACAAGAAAAAAAACTGCGAGACGGATTGACAGCCACGGCGAGACGACTAATATACACAACGTGCAAGTGACGCAAACGCAAGACAGTCAATGACTTGCAGCAAAACTTGCCGATGGATACTGGCTCGATCTGAGCCGGGTTTTGTGGAAGCTGCGAAAGCGGGTTCCACAAACACAGTTGATCTTTGACAACTTGGATGGACACGATAATCGCATCGAAGACGAGGCTTGTGCTGAGTCGTAAGGAACAATCTTTACGGCGAGGCGACAAGGCCGAAATTCTCGAGTGGATTGACACGAGCCTTAGAAGAAAGAGAACTTTATCGTTGAAGCCAGCCCAGTCTTCGGACAAGAGGTTGGCGTTATTAGCTAGGTAAAAGTTCTTGATTTCAATTCGTGGCGACACAAGTTGAGGGAGAGAACAATGTGGCCAAGCTATTAAGGGCGTGTGGGGGATGTCTTGGCACCAGAAGGCTGTAGGGCGTGGAAGACTGCGAAAAGTCCGGGGGAGCTGCCAAACGAGTTATGATCCCGGAATACCCGAGCTAACCCAGGGAACTGAAACATCTAAGTACCTGGAGGAAGAGAAAGAAAAATCGATTCCGTCAGTAGCGGCGAGCGAAAGCGGAAGAGCCCAAACCAAAAAGCCTCGCTTTTTGGGGTTGTAGGACCGCATTTAGGACCCGAGATCCTAGTTGAACACCCTGGAATGAGTGACCATAGAGGGTGAAAGTCCCGTAAACGACAAGATCAGAGGCTGAGCGGTATCCTGAGTACGACTCAACACGTGAAAGTGAGTCCGAAGCGGCGGGGACCATCCCGTAAGGCTAAATACTCTCTGGTGACCGATAGTGAACAAGTAGCGCGAGCGAAAGATGGGAAGAACCCCGATAAGGGGAGGATACTGAACCTGAAACCACATGCCTACAAGCGGTCGGTG
>JAYSXU010000178.1:0-5558 GCA_043716965.1 Fimbriiglobus sp. | reverse complement strand
CGTGAGTTCGTGACGATGATCCATAGCTCACCTCGCTTCGCCAGTGTGAAGCACGGCGTTTACCAGAACCCCCGAATTGAATCAACACGGCCTATTTTGTCATGTCAATAGTGTTGACCCGGTTCCATATTCAATCAACCGTTTTCGGGAACCATTGATCGCCGGACAGGCCGCGATCGGTTGCGAACGGTGTCACGGTCCGGGGGAACTTCACGTCACCGAGCGGTCGAGCGGACTCCCGTTCAACAAGCCGGATACGAGCATCGTCAACCCGGCCCATTTGCCGACCGATTTGAAAATGGCGATTTGTCAACAATGCCATCTGCAAGGTGTCAGCTCCGTTCTGCAACCGGATCGCACCTGGTCCGACTTCCGCCCTGGGATGCCGGTGGAACTTTTTTTCAGCGTGTTTGTGCGACAACCCGACTTGGCAGATTATCATCGGTCGGTCGGTCAAGTTGAACAAATGGTTGTTAGCAAATGTTTCGCCAACAGCCCCGGTAAGATGGATTGCACGACTTGTCACGACCCGCACTTCAAGCCGAAACAGGCGGAGGCGGCTGCGTTTTATCAAGCGAAATGCCTGTCTTGCCACGATGCCAAAGGCTGCGTCGGTCCGGCAGCCGATCGGCTCGCTAAAAACGACACCTGCATTCTGTGCCACATGCCGAAGGCACCGAGTACGAACATTGCCCACACCGCAGTCACGGATCACACCATCAGTCGAAGGCCGAACGAGTCCAGAACGTTCCGCAATCCATCGACCCTGCAGTCCGATCACCCGATTTTCCCGTTCTCGTTGACGCAACCACGGTTGTCCGCAAGGCAGCAGGAATGCGACCTCGCCGTTGCGTTGTCCCAGATTGCTCGTGATCCGCTCCCAGGGATGAAATTTAATGTGGTCGCCACGCGGACACGTGCAGAAAAACTGTTAGCGAACGCAACCGGACAGACGCCTCACGATCCGGTATTACTACACGCGACCGCGATGTTGAAATCCACTTCGGGCAGTAACAAGCGTGCGGACCGGCAAGAGGCCGTCACGGCAATGGCAGCCGCTCTATCGTTACGCCCGAACTCCGAGGTGTACCTGGCGCACTTGGCGGACCTGTCTGGCGGAGTGGGTGACTCTGGTAGAACAATTGACACGACGACCCGGCTCATCGAATTTAGCCCGTCATCGGCGAAACCGCGATTAGCACGGGCTTACGCTCTCATGCAAAAAAATGGACTGGGTCGCGTCGGAGTCCGATTGTCGAGCAGCGATTGCGATTCAGCCGATCGACCCAGCCGCCTGGGATTTGCTGGCCAAGTGCCGTCAGATGCAAGGCGATCGGGTCGGCATGCAAGCCGCGCTCGATACCAGTGAAGTGATCAAGGCAAAATTAAAGTAACAACCCTTCTGATTCGGCTTCCGACCCCACCCGCTTTGATACACATTGCCTCAGACGCGCAAGCGTCCAGAGAGTTAATTGGTAGATAGTTGTGTCAACACATTATGCCAAGCTTTAAGACGAACATTATATTTATACTCATGATAGTCGCTATGAATTTGGTTGCTATCGTTCGGCGAGAAACTCATCGACACCCGAGTTGGTAGGATGCCCCAGAAAAGTGTAAAGCGGACTGGGAGGTAAGGCCAGGGGAGAGCGTTTCGTTAGGCAACAACTCAAAAGCTATTAGAACAGACAAATCTTTCCTCTTTTAACTATGAATGTAACAAAAATTCAGAACAGCATAACTACCTTAAATAATTACTGATTATCGTTTAATAGTGCATAAATTTTTTTCACAACCTGCAGAAATCATGGGCAGCTATTAGCGACCTGAGACCGTGCTAGATTACCCGTCGAATGGCCAACGGAAGTCATTTGAATCGCCGGTCAGCCCACAGGCGACGAAGCCACTTGAATTTGGTTCCGCGTCGGTAACGGGGATCTTTTGATTCTCAGTGTGCGACGACGAACACAGCACGCTCCGGGACGCTGGTTAAAGCGTCCCGGCGGGCGCGAACGTTACTTCGCCCCGTGCTCGTCGGCGTGGTGGGTGGCGGCGTCCTCGGAGTGCTTGGTCGCGTGGGTCTGGTGGCCGTTCGCGGTGTGGGCGTGGTGCGCCGCCTTCTCGTGATCGCTCGCTTCGTGGTGGGTGGCGGCATGGGCGTGGTGCTCGGCCGCCTTCTTGTGGTGCTCGGCCGCCTTCTTATGCGAGGCCGCTGCGAGGCCGCTGCGAGGCCGCTGCTTTCTTCGACATCGGAGAGGTTCCTTTCAGGAATGAACCCGACCGCCGGAGGCGTCGGGGGTCTGTCGCGGGCGACCGGACAATCCCGTCGCACGCCTACTATTAATTCAGCAACTTCGGAGCCAAACTCGGCTAAAGGGACCACAAGAACCCGTTCGGCGGGGTAGTGCGGTCAGTCGTAAGCGATCGGCGCTTTCCGTCAGTTTCGCTTGGCCCTCTGCCCGTCATTCAACGCATCGCTCACCAACCGGTGCAAAGAGCGACGAAGCAAGCCCAATAACGTCCAGCCACTCAACATGCCGGCCACGTAGCACGACCCCACGATGACGGGAACGCTGGTCGTGTAGGCCACGTTGAACAGCGTCACCGACACCTCCTGCGGGTTCTCATACGCGAGTACCGCCGCCGCCCCCGTCACGACGACCAAGAACAACAGGTAAAACAGGCTCATGGTCGGCACACCGGGAGCGGGAAAGGGAATTCACTCAAACTTGGGGACATGCAACCGCCGTGCCGCTAGACGCGAATCGACCACCGCTGACAAGGCCCAAAAGGGTTGGCACGCCCCCGAACGTGATCCCATTTCGCTACCCTAAATCGGGAGCGACGCCCGTCCCGCTACCAAGACGGCCGTGTATCTTTTGCCGGACCCGTTATTTCGGCACGGAACCGGCATCCCAAATGCTGACATCCCCTACTCGGCCCTGCTACCAGTGCATCGTCGCGTGCGGTGCAAGCTGAACAGCACAATAATTTTACCCCTAACTAAAAGTGGATGCCGCCGTGTCAGCCGTTCCGGAATGCGCAGCGTTGACGCTGGAATTGGGCGAGGCCGTGCCTCCCGTCCGCGCGCTCTGCGTGGACGACAACCCCGACAACGCGGACACGACGGCGGCCCTCCTTCGGGCGATGGGGCTGGTGGCCGAGGCGTGTTACAGCGGGACCAGCGCCCTCCAGTTGAACGACACGTTCCGGCCCGACGTCTGCTTCCTCGACCTGAACATGCCCGGAATGGACGGCGACGAGCTGGCGGTCGAGTTGCGGCGGGTGAGGCGGTGGCGGCCCAAAATTCTGGTCGCCGTCACGGCCATGAGCGACGGGGATAGCAGGCGACGGCTCGCGGCGGCGGCGTTCGACGTGTACCTCGTCAAGCCGGTGTCGCTCGAGAAGCTCGACGCCACCGTCATGCTCATCCACCGCGTGATCGATTCCTACGCCGACGGGGACGCTGGCTAAGCGATACCGTGCCTTCCAAAGAACTCCCAGACGACCAGGGACCACCTCGACGAGCGCCATGACACAGCATGGCAACAACATCACTAGTTATCCCGCCGCTACCTCGCATGGTTCATTGCCGCCCCCGAAAGTCGCCTAACCACGTCGCAGGACAAGCCGACTGTCGCATAAAGTAAAGGGATCACAAATGTGACACAACATTTTCCGCATCGGTACGCGATAGTACGTACTACCGCAGCCAGTATTTCGGGTCATTTTAAGACGTATTCGTCTTTCCCGAGGAGATACGAATTTATTGGTTTTTAAGGTGAAAAGCCATGTTTCAAGCATTTGCTGAGATAATCTTAAAAGCTTTAGTAAACCGATGCTCTATCCCCCTGAGCTACGGAGGCTAATACTGATGTTGTCGGCCATTGGTCAACAACAACGCTTTGATTCAAATTCAACCAGTCCGCGATCGATCCTCGAAATCGACTGGCAGCCGTAATAAACGAGATCAGCAGAAACGATCAGCGTCACGCTGTTGCGTGGATGGCTCGGCGGATCACGTCGGCGATGAAGTCGATTTCGGCTTCGTTGATGATGAGCGAGGGCAGGAATCGCAACACGCACCCTTGGCGGCCACCGCGTTCGATGATGAGGCCGCGTTTCAAGGCTTCGGTTTGAACCCGGACCGCTCGCTCGGCGCCCGGTTCGGGATGGCCCATTTTGTTGAGCTTGTTCCCGTTGACGATTTCGACGCCCTGCATCAACCCACGCCCCCGAACCTCGCCGATGCAGTCCGAATCAATCAAAACCAACTTCTTGCGTAGCCGTTCACCCATCGCGGCGGCGTGGTCGCACAGCCCGTCGCGCAGAATGATCTGCATCGTCAATTGGCCGGTCGCCATTGCTAACTGGTTGCCTCGGAACGTGCCAGCGTGTTCGCCACCGCGCCAAGCGTCGATCGAGTCGTCAAAGGCGAGTACGGCGAGCGGCAAGCCACCGCCGACGGCTTTCGACATGACGAGAATATCTGGTAAGATGTCGGCATGTTCAAAGCCGAACCGCTGACCGGACCGAGCAAAGCCGGACTGCACTTCGTCCACGATCAACAGGATGCCGCGTTCTTGCGTGATGCGGCGAATTTCTTGGAGCCAAAACGCGGGGGCTGGTATGACGCCGCCTTCGCCCTGAATTGATTCCAACACGAACGCGGCGGGAAGTGAACTTCCGCTCTCGACGTCTTCCAGAATCGACTCGATGTACCGCAAACCCATCCGTGCCCCCGCCTCACCGCCCAGGCCGAAGGGACACCGCAAGCTGTAGGGGTACGGGAAGAATTGGACATCCGGCATTAACCCGCTACGGCGTTCTTTCGCGGCAAGGTTGCCAGTCATTGCTAGCGAACCGGCGGTCATCCCGTGATACCCACCGTGGAACGACACAATGCCGCGCCGACCCGTGTGGAGTTTTGCTAACTTGACGGCGGCTTCGTTCGCATCAGTCCCGCACGGGCTGCAAAACTGAATCCGAGCAGACTTCGACATCGCTTTGGGTAAGAAATCTAGCAGTTCTTGAATGAACTGGTTTTTGTTTGGTGTCGTGAGATCGAGCGTTTGGTAGGGAAGGCCGTTGCTGAGTTGACGGAGGATTTCGGCGTTCAACTCCGGGTGGTTATACCCGAGCGGCAACGACCCCGCAGCGGCCAGACAATCTAAAAAGAGTTGCCCACGGGTGTCACGGACCCACGCGCCGTCGGCGCGTTCGATGGCCAGTGGCAGCCGGCGCGGGTACGACCGCGCTGCGGTCTCGTGGTCCGCTTGAAAGTCCAGCGCGGAGTCGGGTTTGAGATCGTACACCACGTCGGTTGACTTGAGGCGGTGACGAATCTCATGGGCGAAACCAACCGTGGCTTTCGGTTCAGCAAGCATCTTTTTGAGCGCCAACGAGGATGAAAGCACCGATTGCCGAAAACGAATCCGGTGCGTGAGAATGACGTTATATTACGTTGTTGCCAATTTCCTACGGATACTGCCGGCAAGTAGGGGTGAGTGATAGGGGATAGGGGTGAGCAAATACGGCTTGACTCTCACCCCTATCCC
>JAYSXU010000177.1:0-5578 GCA_043716965.1 Fimbriiglobus sp. | reverse complement strand
GGCGGGAACTCGTGAAGCAACTGCTAGAGTACCGCAAGTTCAAGGACGCGGCGGTGGCGCTGGAACAACAAGCGGAGAAGCACAGCACGCGGTTGCCCCGCATCGCACCCGCCGAAGAAGCCCAACCCGGCGCCCCAGCGATGCGGCCCGTGGAACTGTGGGATCTCGTCAGCGCGTTCGCCCGTATCGTGCGCGAAACGCAGGCGATTCATTCGACCACTATACTGGTGGATGAAACGCCACAGCACATCTATGAGGACCAAATCCGCGACCGGGTTCACACCGCCGGGCGGATCGCGTTCCGCGATCTGTTCACGCCGCCGTACCACAAGTCCCGGTTGATCGGGCTGTTCCTCGCGGTGCTGGAACTCATCAAAGTTCACTCCATCACGCTCGAACAACACAAGCCGTTCGACGAGATTTGGTTGCTGAAAGTGCCGTAGCCCGTGTCATTCATTGTGATACGTTATGCATTATGACAACGACGCAACGCGGGCTATTTATTGTTTTTGAAGGGATCGACGGTGCGGGGAAAACAACCCAAGTCGATTTGTTGCAGCGTTTCTTCACGTCTACCGGCGTTTCTTGTGTCCGCTCCAAGGAGCCGACGGATGGCCCTTGGGGGCGCAAGCTCCGTGCCTCCGCGACCAGTGGTCGAATGTCCGCCGCCGATGAACTTCATGCGTTTATTGAAGACCGCAAGGAGCACGTTCGGAATCTGATTCAGCCTGCACTTCATGCCGGCAAGGTTGTGATTCTCGACCGCTATTTCTATTCGACAATTGCCTATCAGGGTGTCAAAGGGGCTGACGCCGAGGCCATTGAGCGGTCGATGCTGTCCCAGTTCCCGATCCCAGATGTCGTATTTTTGATCGACGTTCCTGTGCCGAGCGGCATCGACCGTGTCAAAAGTGGTCGCGGCGAAACGCCCAACGGGTTTGAACAACTGACGGGCTTGGAATCCGCCCGCATGTTGTTTCTCGATATGGCCCGTAGGCACAAAAACATCCACGTCCTGAACGGATCGGACACAATCGAATCACTCCACGCAGCCGTGCGGGCCGTTTTATCCGCCGGGACCGAATTGCCCTAAAACAGGGGCGGTTCGACGGGGCGGCTGTACTCGGTCAGGAAAAGGCCGCGAACGGTGGCCCCTTCGCAACTGTGCAGAATCGGCGTGTCCGCGTCGGGGTCGAGTAGCCCGAATGTGATCGTGGCGGTGTCGTCGTTGGGGTAGTTGGGATCGTAGACGTGGAGCGTCACGGTGCTTTCGTCCCCGGCGAGTTCGTAACCGTGCGCCAGCACTTGGTGGTTCTTGTTGAGCGCCATCGGACTGAACGACGACGACTTCACAATACCCAGCGCGGCAGGCAACCCGGCATCAATCGACCGGCGAATCTTCGGCCACTCCTCCACGATCGTCAACCGCAACAGCCCGTCCGCAAATCGCACCCCAGCGAACGTTTTGCTCGCCGCAGGTCGGCGCTGCCAGTCGTAATACTTCAGCACGCCGAACGGCATATTCCAGCTATCAATCAGCCGCTTGCAGAGGTAGCGAAACACCGGCGGTTCGGGTTCAATCGGTCGCGGTTGCCCGAACAAAAACAGATCGACCGCCGCAAACACCATGCCCCCGCACACGCCATAACTCGCATCCCCGATCGGGAGAATCCCCAACGGCGTCGGCACCTCAATCACCGGCGTGCCGGGCGGGTACGAATTCGAAAACGGGAACCCATGTCGGCTCGGGACAAACCCCGTCGTGGCGCTGGGCATGATAAATCTCAGGCTTTTTGACAGGATCAACAGGATTTACATGATGAAATCATGATCTGATCTGGCTTCAAGAAGGTTTTTGCTCGATTTCGCTTACTCTGTCTGCTGCTTCTTATACATGCGATATTTCCGTTTGAATTCTAATCGTTTTGCACCGAAGTTCAGGAGCAAGCCAATTTCAACACCAGTTGCGGAGAGGTAATTCACGAGTTGAACTTCGTGAGCCACGACAAGGGATTGCACGGCTTTATTCTCGATGATGATACAGTCGTCCACAAACAGATCCGCAATGAAATTCCCTACTGTAATCCCGTCATAAACAACTGCGATGGATCGCTCACATTCGTGCTTCACGCCAGCTTGACGAAGTTCGTGCTACAATGCGTTTTGGTAGACCGATTCTAGGAACCACGGCCCCAGAACGGAATGGATTTTCATGGCGTAACCGATGATCTGACCCGTTAGTTCCTCATTTTCCACAGGCGACTCCCGAAGTAGCTAGAACGGATTCACATCATCAATGGTCAATGTTATGTCCATATTGCATCGTCTTGGCTTGGAGATAATAGTATTAATCCTGCTTGTTAATTCTATTAATCCTGTTAATCCTGTCTAAAAATGCTTTCACGTCCCTACCTCAGTAAGCCCAGAAAATCTTGTGGGTTCGACAGGTCGTTCAGCACGACGTCGGCCCCAGTGGCGTGGAGTTCCGCGATGGGGTGCCAGCCGGTGGCAACGGCCACGACTTTTGCACCGATGGCTCGCGCACACTTCACGTCCAACGGGGTGTCGCCGATGACCCAGATTTCGGCGGCATTCGCCCGGTTGCCGGTGTGCGATTCCACGGCGGCGACGGCGGCGCGGGCCACGTCATCGCGGTCGTGGTGAACGTCGCCGAAGCCGCCGACGGGGAAGAAATCCCACAACCCGAAGTGGACAAGCTTCCGCTCCGCGCCGCGTTTCACGTTGCCGGTCAACAACCCAAGTACGACATCGCTTCGCGGGTGCAGCGTGTTCAAAATCACCGGGATGCCGGGGCAAATGGTGCCACCGATCTTGGCTAAACACGCGGGCAGCGCCGCCAAGTACGCCGCTTGAAGCGTGGCCTGATTCGCATCCGTCGTGGGGAGATCGTGGGCGCTGAGCAAGTCGCGCGTGATGGCTTGGTCGGTGCGACCACTGTACGGCACCACGTCATTAATCGTGGTCACGCCGAACGCCGTGCGGAGGGCTACTTCCATCGCCGCCTTCCCCGCGCCGCCGGTGCGAATCAGCGTGCCATCAATGTCGAACAGAACAATCAGCATAGCTTTTCCTTGTGACTAATTCGCCACGGGAGCAGCGTGCATCCCGACGGCGGTGCGAACCAGGGCCATCGTTTTCCGCGCTTCGGCTCTGGCCTTCAGCGCCCCGGCACGCAACACCGCTTCGACGGCGTCCGGCGTCGCGGCCAGTTGTTTGCGACGTTCGCGCGCTTCTAAAAAGTAAGCGTCGATCTTCATTAGTAGTAAGTTCTTTGCGTCGCCGTACCCAAAGGCGCGGCCTTTGCGGGCGTCACTATTCAGCGACGGGTTGCGGTATTGCTCGGCGAGTTGGGCCAGTTCGTCGCTTGTGGCAAACAGTTTGTACAGCGCGAAGACGTTGCACGTGTCGGGATTTTTTGGCTCTTCCAACGGCGTGCTGTCGGTGACGATGCTCATCACGGCACTCTTCAACGGCTTGCCTTCGGCGAAGATTTCGATCGTGTTGCCGTAGGACTTGCTCATCTTCTGGCCGTCGGTCCCCGGCACGACGGCGGTGTCTTCCTGAATGCGCGTTTGCGGCATCGGGAACACGTCGCCGTAGTTCGTGTTGAAGTACCCCGCCATGTCGCGGGTCATTTCGAGGTGTTGCACCTGATCCCGCCCGACCGGCACCACGTGCGAGCGAACAATCAGGATGTCTGCGGCCATCAAAATCGGGTAAGTGAACAGCCCAACATTGGGGGTAATCCCGTGCGTGACTTTGTCCTTGTAAGAGTGAGCGCGCTCCAACAATCCCATGCCAGTAACCGTGGATAACATCCACGCCAACTCGCACACTTCCGGCACATCGGACTGCCGATAAAACGTTGCCTTCGACGGGTCCAGACCGAGTGCAAGGTAGTCCAAGGCCACATCCCACACGTTGGCCGCCAGGATTTCCCGCGCCGTTCGCCACGTCGTTTTACCGGCCTGTTGCGCAACGTCCGCCTCCCGTGCTTCAGCCTCCTTTAACGTAGTTAGCGCGTGATAATCCGCGATGAAGTAGAACGCATCCCCCTGCTCTTGAAGTGCGATGTGCTGTCGAATGGCCCCGAAGTAGTTGCCTATGTGCAGCTTCCCCGACGGCTGAACGCCACTGAGGATGCGTTTCTGTTCAAATGCGGACACCGGACTCTCCCGAAGGTGGGCTTTATTTTGCGAGGCCAACACGATTACAGTAGGCACGGACGATTCAGGAACAACTGAGACAGGTTTTCGCCATGACGCTGGTCGGGTTCATTCTCAACGATTCCGCCGCCCCTTCAGGGCGGGATCCTGGGCGACCGGCTGTCCACGGGTGGAGCGCAACGCAACTCGTGGAATCAGGGTACCGACTTAGACATTCGGAACGCCCTGAAGGGGCGTCGGGTTGTAGCCACGGGTGGAGCGCAGCGCAACCCGTGGACCACGAACACCCACCCACGATCCGCCCTGAAGGGGCGGAGGAATTGCCGCGTTCCACGAGAAGCCCCATCATGCTCGGAACCTTTTCACAAATTCTCCTGCACGTCGTTTTCAGCACCAAGCACCGCGAGCCGTGGATTACACCCGAAGTCGCGGATCGTCTGTACGCCTACCTGGGTGGCATCATCCGTGCGGAAAAGGGTGTGCTCTACGACATCGGTGGCGTCGAGGATCACGTTCATCTGTTTCTGCGTTGGCGTACCGATGCAGCGGTGTCAGACCTACTTCGTCAACTCAAATCCCGTTCGACGAACTGGGTGCATCAGACATTCCCCACACTCAGTGCGTTCGCGTGGCAGGGTGGGTATAGCGTGTTCACAGTCAGCAAATCGCAGGAAGCAGCGGTCAAGAATTACATCGCGGGTCAGCATGAACATCATAAGTCGGAGGATTTTCAGTCCGAATACTTGCGATTTTTACAGGCTCACGGCGTTGAGTTCGACAAGCGATACGTGTTTGATTGAGCTGTTGCGGGCAGTCGATTCCTCCGCCCCTTCAGGGCGGTACCGAGAGCAATCGAAGTCCACGGGTTGCGCGAAGCGCTCCACCCGTGGCTACATTCCGACGCCCCTTCAGGGCGTTCAGACTGTCGAAACAAGTGCGAGAAATCCACGTTTTTTGAAGGAATGACTCGGTATGGATACCGCCACGCCTGCGGTTGTACTCGATTTTACGACACCCGCCCCGCTGCACCAGTTGGCGGTCGAGGGGCTGCCGTTGCCGGTTGTTGCGGACGTGAAGTTGGCGGAAGTGTTGCTGGACGCGGTGAAGAAAGCGGTGGCCGAACCGGGCGAACATCGGCTGTATCGGTCTGGGAAACTGGCGGGGCTGTTCCCGATTCGCACCGGGATTTACGCAGAAGCTGCGCTCGCTGCCATCACAGAGGGTCTACTCGAAACCGTTCGCACGGAGACGAAGGGGAAGATGATCGTTGAATGGGTGCGGGTCACGCCGAAGGGGGTGGCGTTCGTTCACGACCGGGATTCGCCCAAAGCCGTGCTGCGGGAGTTGCGGGAGGTGCTCGGCCAAACGCGGGCCGGGGTGCCGCTTTGGAT
>JAYSXU010000176.1:0-5580 GCA_043716965.1 Fimbriiglobus sp. | reverse complement strand
ACGCCACCGCAGCATGAATCGCTTCGAGGTACTTCAACGATCCTTGAAAATAGACTTCATCTGTTAGCACGCTGATACACGCCGCGCCATGAGCTTCGTAAATCTTGGCGATGGCCACCGGGTCAAAGTCCGCACGAATCACGCCCGCCGACGGCGACGCTTTCTTCACTTCCGCAATCACCCGCACCTCACCCGGAACACGCAGCGCCGCTGCGAAGCCCCGCGTCGGTGACATCCCACTGACACTACGTTCCAAATGGATTTCTGGCACCGCATGACGCGCTACCGCGATCTCGCCACGTTTGGTTTCGACAATCCGATCGAGTATGGTTGGCATGGTCAACGACATCCGGATGATGGGCAGTATCCCGCGTAACGCTATCCTAGATTAAGTTCTTCCTGGGACCATGCACGCGAGTTTTCAATGCCGTTAAAGTTGGCGAGTGAAGTGGGCCGGATTGCGGAAGCAGGCGGGATTGTTGCCTTGGTCGCAGTGCTGCCGGTCATCGTCGGCGGGTGGGTGTTGTGTCGCCGATCGGGTCGCCCGTTCATCCCGTCGTGGAAGCCGAAGCAAGCCGGGTGGACGGTCCTGGATTGGGTGTTCTTGTTCTTCATCAACTCGCTTTTCGCACTGTTGTTCCTGCAACTTCTGTCGAAGTCCGGTTTCTTTCGCGCGATCTATGGCCAGGATTTTCCCTCGCTACCGGACCTCACCGACAAGGCCGCCAACCAACTCGGCGGCCTGTGGGCACAGATGATGGCCGTGCCGTTTGTCGTCGGAATCGGACTGGCAATCCGGGTCTTCTTGCACCAAGTGCCGTGGACATTCGATCTCCGAACAATCGGCAGTCACATCGGTTTTGGCGCCTTGAGTGCGCTGATTGTCACGCCATTTGTTTACGCCGTTTTCGTGCTGGCACTTTTTGTAGGCGAACAGTTGGGAGATGCAGCCGAAGACCATCCGTTGTCGCAACTGGGTGCCGGAACTTCGTTCGGTGAGCAGTTGTTTTTTATGGTCGTGGTGTGCGGCGTGGTGCCGTTGATCGAGGAGTTTTTGTTCCGTGGTGTGTTGCTGCGTTGGGCATCTTCAACGTGGTGGAAGGGTGCCATACTCGTGGGGATTGCTGGGGTTTTTGCCGTTCAGCCCAGCTTAAGTAATGGGCTGAAACCCGGCCCGATCGTGTTCGTGGCTTTGTTGACGGTGTTGTACGCGATTGTGATTCGCTACGGTCGGTCGGTCTGGCACAAGTTCCCGACTCACACGGTCGGTGGGATCATCTCGACGGCAACCTTGTTCGCGGCGGTTCACTCGGCCGTATGGCCGTCGCCGGTGCCACTGTTTTTCTTGGGGTGTGCGCTCGGGTATGTCGTCGCGCGATCGGGAGGGATTACGGCCGGCGTTGTGTTGCACGGCTTGTTCAATGCGGTTTCAACGGTGTATTTAATTCGTGGCGGCGCGGGACTGGGTTGATGGGATCACACGCCGATAGACCGCCATCGTTTCCACGGCAGCTCGCTCCCAGGTAAATTGGCGTGCGTGTTCCTGCCCACCGATTTTGACTGAGTTTCGATACTCAACATCTGTTGCGATTCGCAACATCGCGGCACGCCAGCCGTCGGTATCCATTGGTGGAATCAACACCGCAAATTTCCCACACACTTCCCGCACGGCAGCGTCTGTTGAAGCAATCACGGTACCGTCGGTTGCTAGCATTTCCACGGGCGGTAGTCCGAAGCCTTCGTAGTGCGACGGGTACAACAGCGCGGTGGCCGCACCGTACAGCGCGGGCAAGTCGGTTTCGGGCACGTACCCGAGTTGCCGAATTCCGTGGTGTCGTCCGATGTCGTCATAAAACTTCCGCTCCGCTTCCGATTTCCAACCCCACGGCCCGGCTAGCAACAGGGGACACGCTTCCCGAATTGAGTCCGGGAGTTGGGTAAATGCCTGCATCACTGTGAGGAGATTCTTTCGGGGTTCGATGGTTCCGACACAGAGAAAGAACTGCTGCGGTAAACCGAACGTCGCCCGAGTCTTGGCAATCATCTCCAGATTCGGCAGTTGAAACGCCGGATGAATCCCGTTGTACACGGTGGTGATGTGATCACTGGGGATGTTGAATTGCTGAATCACTTCGGTCCGAATGGCATCGGAAACGACAATCACATGGGCCGCTTTGATGAGTGCGGTGCGGAAGTAACGTTCGTGCATTCGCACGCGGTCAATCGGGTGCCACTGTGGGAAACGCAGTACTGAAAGATCGTGGACCGTCACAATCGTCGGTAGGTCAGTTGCAAACGGCACAAAGTTCGGCTCGTGGTAGAGGTCGAATCCGAACGTCGATGTGTAAGCACGGAAATGCAATTGCGAAGCGGCCTTGGCAGCGGACTTTGCGAATGCTCGAAGTTGATTGCGCCAGCCCGAACTCGCGTTGCCGGTGCCGGGCGTCGAGGGCCGATTGATTCGCCGGATGGAGTCTGATACTGCCGTTCCGGGGTATAGTGTGAAACGGTCTTGTGGGTAGTGGGCTTGCAGGGCGGTTCCCAGGTTGGCGACGTGATGCCCGACGCCCGTTTTCGGTTTCAGCGCGGCAAGGCCGTTGAGGATCACCTTCATCGGCGTGCCTCATACCGCACATCGTATCGCTCAACAATGACCCACGGAAACCAACGCCAATACGACACGATTGCACGGGCGACCGCCCACCTGTGTGGGGTACTTGCCGCTTGCACGACTTTGGCGTGCAGAACGAACGCGGACCAAATCGCCAAGAAGAGATCGGCGTTTCGCAAGCTGGTGAGTGCCCGGTTGCGTTCCACATAAAACCAAAACAGCGGCGATTGGTCACCCGCCGCCGCGCCATGAACATGACGCACCAGCGAACGTGGGGCATAGGTCACACCCCTGCTTTGGAGTTGTCGTTGCCAACCGGCGTTCAGGTCTTCGTAGTAGACGAAGTAGCGCGGGTCGAGAAGCGGTTGGCCGTCCGAAGGGCGGTCTAGAAGTAGCGCCGCACCGCAACCCATGAACACGGATTCGCTCGCTTCAAACTGCCCGACATCGTGTTGCCGAAAGCCCCGGTCGGCGCCCCGGCCGTCGCGTAATAAGAACAGCCCGGTGCTGTTAATGACGCCGGGGTCGTGGGCAAAAACCAACTTCGTGGCAATGGCATCGTCAGGGTTCGCGGCCTTGGCTCGTAGCAATTCTTCGAGCCAAAACGGATCGGGAATGGTGTCGTTGTTCAACAGGGCCATCCGGTGACCGTGCGCGAACGTTGCGGCGATGTTGTTGCCTTCCGCGAAGCCGGTGTTGCGTTGCAAGGTCACGAGTCGGCACCACGGAAATTGGCTGCGAATGATCTCGACGGAATTGTCCTGAGAGTGATTGTCAACAACGATCACTTCAAATCGGTGGCGTGGCACAGTTTGTGTGGCGAGCGCGTTCAAGCAGTTCGACAGGTGCTTCGCACCGTTGTAGTTCACGATCAGCACGCTGACGATGAGTTCGTCGCGAGTCACGCCGCCGCCTTCACCTCGGACGCCCCCACCCCAGGGGCGGCTTGAGTGTCGTCTTCACCTTGTTCGTTGTCCGTCAGCCCGCCGCCAACGTGGTGGGTTTCCGTCGTGTTCGACATACTCCGCTGGTAGGCCGCGACGACTTCGTCGGGGTGCCCGATCTTCATAATTCTGCCGTGCTGGAGCCAGATGGCGCGGTTGCAAATTTGCTCCAGCGTGGCCACTTCATGAGTCACGAGGACCATCAGCCGGGCCGACGCCATCATGTCTTTCATGCGTTCGCGGGCTTTGAGTTGGAATGACATGTCACCCGCACCCAGCACCTCGTCGATCAGTAGCACTTCCGGCTCAATCGCGGTCGAAATCGAAAACGCAAGCCGCACCAGCATCCCGCTGGAATAGTAGCGCACGGGGATGTTCAGGAAGTCCCCGATTTCGCTGAAGTCGGCAATCTCCTGGATTTTGCCTTTCAACGTGGTCGGCGTTTCGCCCAATAAATACGACCGATACTTGATGTTCTCCCAGCCACTCGCGTCCGGTTCAAACCCGAGTGCGATGTCGAACAGCGAACAGATTCGCCCCTCGACTTTGAGCTTACCGCGGGTGGGTGGGTAAACGCCGGCCAGGAGTTTCAGCAGCGTGGACTTGCCCGCACCGTTGTGGCCGATGACGCCGATGCGATCGCCGTCGGTCGCGCTGAACGACAGGTCGCTCAGGGCGTGGACCGCGACTTTCGGGTTCCGCGAGGAGAGAAAGAGGCCACGGGTGATGTACTCCTTCAGCGTCACTCGCCGTTGTTGACGGATCGTGAAGGTCAGGCTCACGTCGTTCAGTTCAATCTTTGCCATCGGCGATTCTAGTGGTTCGGGAGGTCGGTGTTGGTCAAAAGCCACGGAGTCATCTTAAAGCTGGAATATCACCTTTTTCTGCAGCCACCCCAGCATCGCCGCCGCGATTCCGAACACGACGACCGTGATGCCCACGGCTTGAAGATACAGGTCGGTCGGCGGCAATTCGCCCTTAATCATCGGCACGCGGACGAGTTCCAAAAACGTGTTGATCGGGTTCATGGCAACCACCCATTCCATCTTCGATCCGACCAGTCTGTCCGGCGGGTACATAATCGGCGTCAAGAAGAACAAAAGTTGGCACGCCACTTCGACTAGGTGCTGGGTGTCGTGGAAATAGGCGTTGGTAAAGGCGGCAATCGTGGCCAAGCTCCAACACAGCACGAACAACAGCACGGTCACGGGCAAAATCGCCCACAGCATCCGCACGGGTGTCGGGTCGAGGGTGAACGACCAATCTTCTGTATGGAGGCTTTTCAGAATCGTGACCAGTATCACGATGACGAACAGCGAGAGCAGGAAGTGGATCGTTGTTCCCATTACCGTTCGGAGTGGATAAATCCCATACGGTAGCGGACATTGGCGGATGTAGGCTTCGTTGTGCATCAGTGCCAAGCAGCCCATCGTGGTCGAACCGCGAATGTAATCCCAGACGCAGAGACTGGGCAGCAGAAACGCGCCGAATTCCGTCCAGCGCTCCATCCCGAGAATTTGTCCAAACCCCAATACCAACACCACGCTCATCAAAACTGGGTTCAACACGGACCAGCCAATCCCCAGCACGGACCGACGGTACCGCGTGCGCAGGTCCATCCGGACCAATGACAACCAAAAGTAGCGGAATAACCAGATCGCTTTCAGATGATGCAACATTCCCAATCCCGTTCTAGTCCCACGCCGAAGCATTCCGCCTGTCGTGGGAAATTAACGACTCCCCTGAATTCTGACTACCCCAACTCGGTGTACAAACTGCCCAACCAGCAGTCCCGGCAGAATCAGTCCGTTCACCCTGTACAAAAATTTGATTATAACGGTAGTTGCGCTTGCGCCATTTGCAAGGTATGTGTAGATTCTAGTGATTCGGATAGTTGTGCTGCATCTGTGGGAGTGCGGATATGCCTTGGGATGAAGTCTGGATGGGTGACTGTGTTACGCTTTTGGACAAGGTTCCGGTAGAGAGTGTCGATCTCGCCTTCGCCGATCCGCCGTTCAACATCGG
>JAYSXU010000175.1:0-5581 GCA_043716965.1 Fimbriiglobus sp. | reverse complement strand
GATTGCGCAGCGATGAGCAAAATGTTTCGTGCCCGCAATCAACCAATTTGCCGCCATTTTCCACAGTTGTCCGCTATTGGCACTTCAGTTGCACGTTTTACACAATGCCCAGACAGCAGATTTTGTCTCCACAACTTTAAGAGGGAATTCGATGACCACTCGCACAACACTACTCGGAGCATTGGCATTACTGGGGACGCTCTTTGTCTCCAGTTCTTCACATGCTCAGGTGTATTACAGTCAATACAGTAATCCGGTGTATACCGGAAACTATTACTATCCCGCAACGAATTACTACTCACCGGGGATTGTTCAAACCGGGTACTCCACCCCGTATTACGGGTCGGGCTACTCGCTCGGGTTTGGGAACGGATTTGGGCTGAGTTTCCAAAGCTCGAACGGGTACAACCCGTATTCACGATACTCGTCGTATGGCAACTATGGGTCGCCGTACCGTGGTAACAATATGTATTATGGCGGCGGTCGTGGGTACAACCGTGGGTATCGTGGCCGTTGATCGAAACACAACGATGGGAAGCGTGACCTGAGCGATGGTCGCGCTTCCCATCGTTGTGATGATTCCGAACTGAATCTCCGGATGTTGCCAACGAAAACTTGAGCTTGTTTTCTCACTTCCTGATGATACTCCACTGCACTAAATACTGGCCCACCCTGTGGTGAGCCTTGCCTCTCTTCACTGAACCTGGGAGCGACAGGATGTCGCGTTTTGGTTTAATACTCGGTTTATTTGCCGCAATAGCCTGTTCTGAGACTGCGATTGCGCAGCAGTCGTTCGCCACGGACTCGAAGCAGGCGTTTGCGCCCGGAAACATTTTTGCCCCCCTGCCCCGCCCCCGCCCGCTGTGCAGCCGGCGCAGGTCATTGGCGCCAACGCGGATAGCGGGTTGTTGCCGCCATCCGCCCCGCCGCCAAAAGTCTGGAGTGGTAGCGCAGAAGCCGGCTTGAACGGTGCGAGCGGCAATGCGGATTTGTTCAACTTACGCGCAAAATTTCTCGCACAGCGTAAGACCAGTGACAATATCTTTAGCACGGATTTCTTGTACACCTACACCCAACAGAACAAGATTACCACCGTCCAACAAGCGATTTTGAACACGCGGGACCAAATCTTGTTTGCCGGTTCGCCGTGGTCGCTGTTTGATGCCGGGCAACTGGAATACGACGAGTTGCGAGCCTACAAGTTTCGGATCGGGATCTATGCCGGTGTTGGTTATACGGTGATTGATGACGACACGACCACGTTCAAACTGCGGGCCGGTGCTGGTGCGACCCGTGAAGTGGGGAGTGGCAGGTTAAAGAGTCGGTAGGTACCCGAAATGGTATTCGGCTATGACTTCCGGTACAAAATCAATGATCGCAGTTCGTTCCTGTCGATTCTGGACTTCTACCCGCGCATCGACCACTTTCCCCAGTTCCGGGTCCGCTTACGCGCCGCGTATGAATACGTTCTCGATCCCGCAACCGGAACGGTTCTGCGCGTCGGCATTCAAGACCGATACGACAGCGATCCCGGCACAGCCAAGAAGAACGACTTGACCTACTTCGCCAGGCTCGGGATCAAGTTCTAACCGATGCATGCAGGTTCGGAATTATGGTCGGGGTTCGAGGTAATCTTCGCGCACCCGACCGAGGACATCCGCTTGCCAGTATTGCAGCGACTCGACATCCAGACACGTGAGTGACCCGCCGCCATAGGCATACGTGTCGATGCAAATTGTGGTTCCTAAGTCGAGTATCTTGCCGGATTTTTGCGAAGTATGGCCACACACAATTGTCTTGCCCGAATCGTGGCGAATCGAACCAGTCAAAAACTCCCAAAACAGCATCGACTCCGATTGTTCCGAAAGCGGCAGTTCCGGATTCAGTCCCGCATGAACGAAGATGTTCGTATCCGTTTCCAGCCAGTCCACGCACTGTTTGTCCAGAAAGAACCAGTGTTCCTCCGGGACATCGTCAATCGTTCCCATCATGCCCGGCGACTTGCCGTAGGAGGCCAGCGCCTGCATTCCGCCTACGCCGAGCCACATTTTTCGTTCGTTCCGGTCCTTCCGGGATCGCAACATCATTAACTCGTGATTCCCCCGAAGGCACACCACGCGGTGCGACTTTTTCAACGCAATCAACCGATCCAGTACCCCTCGACTGTCCGGCCCGCGATCGACGTAATCTCCAAGAAATACCAGCAAATCGTCCGGCGTCGGCTTCACGGCAGCGAGTAGCGCGTCGAGGTTCGTCGAGGCACCGTGAATGTCGCCAATCGCAAACGTGCGCATGTTCCACTGTCCTGTTCAACCAACCCAGTTACTCGGCGTTCTGCCAGTCTATTGTAGTCCAAGTGACTTCCCGTTCAGTGTATGTCACGGAACGGCAACCGGGCACAACGGAATCCTGGTCTCGCCACCGGAGATATCGTTCAATTCTCTAAACCGCTCCAACAGAATTCACCCCGGAGCGACAGGGTTGGGAATTCAGAACCTATGTCGAAAAAACGCAGTGAGTTCCCAACCCAGTCGCTCCGGGGTAAATTCTGTTGGTTTTCGGCCCTGAAAGGGACGTTCGATCAGCCCAGGGCCATGCCCTGGGAACGTAGGAAGGGTCGGTTCATTTGGTTTGATGCCATCGGAAGTAAACGGTCGTGATCGGGACGAAAACCGGATCTTTGCCCGGTTCCCAGGGCGTGGCCCTGGGCTGATTGAACGACCCCTTCAAGGCCGAAAACCCGTTTCAAAAGGAGTGCAGAATATTTTGCCAGACCCGGTTCCGCCCCACACCGCTACCCCTTTTCGATCGTCGATGGTATTGTGGTGGAACAGAGAAATGGGTTTTCTTGAGGATGTCGTCAATGTCCACGATCGCTCCGACTCAGCCGATACTGCTCACGCCGGTCCACGCGGCGCCGAAGATTGCCAACGTTCCGGGGCGGCTCGGGCCGTTGGCGTTGAACCGCGTTCGCAGTCTTTTGGAGCGGCCCTGGAAGCGGCGATTGGCCAAGGCAGCCTTGCTGATTCCCAAAATTCGGTATTACGAACGGATCTACCTCACGCTCAACGATGAAGACATCCGCGCCACGAGCATGAAGTTGCGGGGGCGGGCCAAGGGCGGCACCAATATCGACAAGCTGATCCCGGAAGCGTTCGGGTTGGTGTGCTCCGCGATTCGCCGGATTCACGGCTATCAACCGTTCGACGTGCAACTCGCTGCTGGCATCATCATGCACTACGGCGGGTTGGTGGAACTCGCCACCGGGGAAGGCAAAACCCTCTGTGCTGCCGCGCCGACTTATTTGAACGCGCTGTCCGGCAAGGGCGTCCACGTCACGACCGTGAACGACTACCTAGCAAAGCGGGACGCGGAGGACATGGGGCCGGTTTACACGTTGCTCGGCATGACCGTCGGGTGCATTCAGCAAAAGCAGGAAGACGCGCCGCGCACGGAAATGTACAAGTGCGACATCACCTACGGCACCGCGAGCGAGTTCGGGTTCGACTTCTTGCGGGATCGCTTAAAAGTGCGCGGGGGCACCGCGGCAGCGGCGCCGTTCTGGGCGCCGTGGTTCGGCGGCGGTGACAAAATGGACAACCGGGTGCAACGGGAATTGCACTACGCCATCGTGGACGAAGCCGACAGTATCTTCGTCGATGAAGCCCGAACACCACTCATCATCGCCAACCCCACCCGCCCCGCATCCCCGGAAGAGCAAGTTGTTTACCTGTGGGCCGACAAGGTGGCCACGCAAATGGTCCGCGATGAACACTTCCGACTCGACATGAAGAAGGACAAAATCGAACTGCTCGACGCGGGCCGGTACATGGTCCGCTACTCCAACCCGCCGAGCGGCGAACACGCGACGGCGATGGACAAACTCATCGAGTCGATCGAGAAAGCCCTGCACGCCTACCACCGTTTTTCCCGCGACCACCACTACATGGTGAACAAGGAAAACAAGATCGTCATCATCGACGAATCGACGGGCCGGCCGATGCCGGATCGGCACTGGCGCGACGGCTTGCACCAAGCAGTCGAAGCGAAAGAACACGTGCAGATCACGATGCAATCCGACCACGCCGCGCAGATCACGTACCAGAACTTTTACCGGCTGTACAAAAAACTAGCGGGGATGAGCGGAACGTTGATGCCGAACTTCTGGGAGTTGCGCCGCGTCTACCGCCGCTGGGTGTCGAAAGTTCCCACGAACCGCCCGATCAAGCGGGTGCAATTCACCGACGCGGTGTATCCGACCGAACAAGCAAAGTTCCTCGCCGTTGTCAAGCAGATCGAGGAAATGAACAAAGCCGGTCGCCCCGTGCTGATCGGGACACGCTCCGTGGATAAATCCGAACGGCTCTCGAAGATGCTGGGGGAAATCGGCATCCCGCACGAGGTGCTGAACGCCCGCCAAGACGCCCGCGAAAACGAGATCATTGCCCAGGCCGGGCAGCGCGGAAAAATCACCGTGGCTACGAATATGGCTGGTCGCGGGACCGACATCAAGCTCGGCATCGGCGTGGCCGACGCGGGCGGGTTGCACGTCATCGGGACCGACCGCCACGAAGCCGAACGAATCGACCGCCAACTCGCCGGTCGGGCCGGGCGGCAAGGCGACCCCGGCACCGCGCAGTTTTACCTCAGTCTTGAAGATCAACTGCTTGAAGGTCTCGGGGCGAAGAAACAGCAATCACTCGATCAACTCGGTAAAAGCGGCTCGAACCGCCCGTGGAGCCTGTTCCGTCGCCTGTTCAAAAAAGCCCAACGCCGCATCGAAGCCAAGCACTACAAGCAACGCCTCGACCTGATGCACTACGACAAGCAACGCCAAGAACTGCTCCAAGACCTCGGCGCCGATCCGTATGTGGATTAGGGGCTGACTACGGTTGCTTGTTAGCCCGACGCGCGAGCAAGGGGTTCGGTATGTCCCTCGCTAGCGCGTTTTGAAGTTGCGCTTTCAGCGGGACTCGGAAGGACTCCATCGGACTACCCCGAAGGGGTTGAATGTAATAGCCCAGGGTCGCGGTGTTTCGCCGCGCACCCTGGGTTCTCGACACCACCCTGCCGTACCCCGCAGGGGTTCCATCGTTCCTCGTGGCGCAGATGTAACCCCTTCGGGGTAAGATCCGTTTCCGGTCCGACCCAGGGTGTGCGGCGAAGCGCCGCGACCCTGGGCTATTCGATTGAACCCCTTTGGGGTAGTCCGAAATCGCAACTTCAAAACTAGCGCGTCGGGCTAACAAGCAACCGTATATCACTCAAATTCGTTGAACTGCAAAGCACACGAAAGAAATTACGTTCTTCAAGAATAGTTGACTCCACGCGTTCGCCGCCGTACTCTCGGGGTCTACCTGCTTGCCACTCCTTGGAGTCTCGTCATGCTCTCCCGCCGCGAAATGATGCACCTTTCGGCTGCTTCGGTGATGCCACTTTGCACGAAGCTTTCGTGGGCGGATGAGAAAACCGTCGCCTCTGATGCTCGATTAGGAAAGCCGAAGACGCTCAACGACTACTTCCCGTTCACCCCGCCGAAGACACTGGAAGAATGGGCCAAGCGACGCCTGGAAGTGCGCGA
>JAYSXU010000174.1:0-5602 GCA_043716965.1 Fimbriiglobus sp. | reverse complement strand
CCTCCGACCCGTCGGCGATTCGGTGTTCGTTCCCGTTCATGAAACCGGACATGACGCCGCCCGCATTTTGGGGCACCGCCATCGCCAAGGTTTTACGCGGTGCGAAGAAAGAGTTGATGAGCCGCGACGAAGGCGACCGGATGATTTTGATCGTGACTGATGGCGAAAGCTATGACCTGATCGGCGCGGAAAATGAACTGGCGAAGGAACTGAAAGACGCGAACATCACCGTCTTCTGTGTGATCGCCGCGAACTTCGATCCGCAAGCCGAAGTGATGACGATCTGCCGCGAAACGGGCGGGGAGGCGTTCCGGGCCGATGAACCGGATGCGTTGGGTGTGGTGTTCAAAAAGATCGACACCATGAAGCAGGTGAAGTTCACGCCGACGTTCGTCGAGACCGTCGATCACTACCGGCCGTACACCTTGATGGGCTTGATCCTGATCGCCCTCAGCACGCTGGCGCACTTTGGACTGAGGTACACGCCGTGGTAGAAAACGACGCCATTCAATACGGTTTGCTCGCGGCGGTGACGGCGTTTGTGCTGGTCACGGGCGCAGAGTTTTTGCACTACCGCCGGGTGACGCGGGCGGCACCGTTGGCGTTCGGCAATCGGGTGGCCACGCTGTTGCCCGTGGCGGCAGTCGTGGCCGTGTTGCGAATGCTCGCCTTCACCGCAGTAGCCTACGGATTGACGGCGTTGTTCTTCCTTCCGGCCAAAGCTCACCGGGCCGGGTTCATCCGCGAATCCGAATACCGGCACCTAGTCATGGTGCTCGACGTGTCGCCGAGTATGCAGCTCGAAGACGCCGGGCCGAGTGGCAAACAGAAGCGGGCCGAACGCGCCGCCGACTTGATTCACTCGTTCTTTGAACGGGTGTCCGCCGAGAAGTACAAGACCACGGTGATTGCGGTGTGGACCGACGCGAAGCCGGTCGTCAAAGATACCGCCGACCGCGAAGTGATCCGCAATATCCTCACTGAACTGCCGATGCGCCACGCCTTCAAAGCGGGGGAGACGAACATCTTCGCGGGCCTCGAACAGGCCGCCGAAATTGCGCGGCCGTGGAACCCCGGTTCGGCAATTTTGATGCTCATCACGGACGGCGACACTGTCCCCGCGACCGGGATGCCGAAGATGCCCGCGTCGATCGGGAACAACGTGGCGATCATCGGCGTCGGCAGTCCCACGGTCGGCAAAAACATCGCCGGGCATTCGTCCCGCCAAGACGTTTCGACACTGCGACAAGTCGCCACCCGACTCAGCGGAACGTACCACGACGGTAACGAAAAGCACCTGAGTACCGACCTCGTTTCCCGCATCGACGAACGGGCCACGCCACCCGAAGAGAGCAAGTTCAAAGCCCGCGAAATCGCGCTAGTGTGCGTCGGCGTTGGCACCGCGATCATCGCCCTGTTGCCGTTGGCGTTGAACTTGATGGGCACCCTGTGGACACCGGGTCTCCACCCGCGTGAAGCCGCCCGCCGGTTTGGTGTGGCTCACAAAGTTGGCGTTTTGTAGGTCGTGGTCGAGGAGGCTTGGCGACGAGGCCCGACAGAACCCGCAACGGCTTCTCGTGTGGCAGTGATTTCGGGTTCCGCACTGTCGAGCCTCGAAGACTCGACTCGACCTACAAAAGTAGAAACTGCACGCCGGTTTGGTGTGGCTCCGGCGGTGGCGCGACGTTAGTGTTAATCGTGTTGAACCTTTAACTGTAGGAGGTGCCGTTTGGCTCTTCGCATTTTTCTCCTGACTGCCTGGGTGCTGACTGCGGTCGGCGTCGGGGGGTGGCACCTCGGGCCGGGCCAAGATTACAAGAAACTGGATAACGCCGCCGTGCAGATTCGGGCGGCGGAAGCGGCGGCGGCCGAAGCGGATTATCAAACTGCGGTCGAAAAGTATGACGCAGCCTTGGCCGCGTTGCCACCGGACCGCATCGGCGAAGCCCGCCGATTGCGGTTGGAACGCGCCAAAGCGCAGATGCTGGCGAAGAAGTTACCCGAAGCGAGTGGCGAGCTGAATAGCCTCGTTGATGAACTGTCTGCCGACCCGACCGCAGACCCCAAGCTGCTAGCCGAAGCGCGGTCCGCGATGGCCAACAGCCAGTATTACATGACGTGGCTGATGCGGTTGGAAGGCATGAGCCAGGACGTGTGGGAACCGGAAATCGAAGCTGCCCGCCAGAACTACAAACTGCTTGCCGAACAAGCCGAGAAGCGTGGCGACACCGCCGCAATCACGAAGCACAAAGAAGACCTCGAAGCCGCGATCCGGCTGGCGAGAATGGACCTCGGCGAGTTGCAGGGCCTTCCCCTGCCGTCGCAGTGAGAGGGCTGCGGCAGTAGCAAACGGGCCGGTCGGCCCGGACAAAAGCAAGGCAAACAAAAGCCAGAAAAGAACGACATCCGCAGCGCCGGCGGCGCACCACCGCTGGATGATTCGGGACATTAATTCGATTGATCCATCCGAGCCACGACCGTGAGGGAGTGGCCTAAATATCCTCCCGCGCCACGCTTCCCGGTTGCAAACAAGCCGTTTCGTGCGAGGCTGGTTGGGCCACTCCGTTACCGTCGTGGCTCGGTTCAAACAGTCTTCATCCGTTGAGGTTGCATCCATGCGGAAGCTTTTCCTGGTCCTTTCACTGTTCTTCGGCACGGTGATCGTGGTTCTTGCACAAGCACCACTTCCCTCGCCACCGGCAGCAATTCCGCTGATTGGCGTTGCGAAAAGCGCTACCGTACAGGCTCCGCAAGCAGGCACGCCATCAGCGCCTGGAGTCAAGGCACCTGCTGAAGCCGCGCCGAAGGCCGTCGAGCCGCCCAAAGAAGGGCCACGGTTGACGAAGCTGAAGGCGCTGACGTTCGACCGGCGGCCGTCGGCGATTCTGAAATCGTGGGCGCCGGAGCCGAAGCCGGAGGAAGGCAAACTTGTCCCGAAAGACGCCAAGGAACTGGCACTGGAAAAGGAACTCGCCACGTTCCGCAAGGCCGTGGCAATCGGGGATTGGGCCACTGTGAAAACCTACCTCGCGTCCTTGCCGGACGAGGAAGCGATCGTCGGCTATCGGCAGATGTTGACATCGCTACAACAGAGCCAAGGCATGAATCGCGGCGCGGCTTCACCAGGCGACGAGATGATGCAACAACGCATGATGATGATGCAAGGCGCCCAACAGTTCGCCGAGAAAAACCTGTTCACAATGGACGACCTGTTCGGCATCGCCGCAGCCGCGCCGAGTCAGCCGAACGCCGGTCTGTACGATGTGCGCGGAAGCGTGGTCGGCTCCGCGATGGTGGCCGCCGTCGCACCCAAGGGGGTCGAGAAAACGACCCTCGCCACGCTGAGCAACTTCGTGCGGGAAGCCGTCACCGGCGGCACGTTGATTGAGGTGGTCGTCGATCGCTTCAAGACCGAGACGGCGAAGCCAAAGGGACAAGCGGTGTTCGACGTTCGGCAAGTGGCGAAACTGCTGACGCAATCCGGTTACCCAGCGTATGCGGGGGACTTCCTACCCACGCCGGAGAAGGCAACGGCGGAGAAAGATTACGAAGCACTCAACTTGCTCTCGCGGCACTTCATGGCGCTGCATTTGAAGGAGCAGAAAGCGGGCAACCTCGAAAAAGCTTGGAACGCCGTGCAGTCGGTGCTGGCCGTGCCGGACGGCACACGCGAGCAACAAGAGGAAGCCTTGTTGCGGGCCGTGGAACTGGCCCCGAAGGTGAAGGACACGCTCGGGCAGAATTGGCTCGATGAAAGCTTCACGAAGAAACCCGAACGCGGCATGGACATCATCGCCACCGTCGGCACGCTGGTTTCGCAGGGCATTTCGACGAAGCCGTTCCAAACCGAAGAACGTCTCAACGCGATTAAGCTCATGAAGACCGCCGTGGAAGCCCTGTTGAAAGCCGCCCCGGAACGGGCCAAGCAGTGGAAGCCGACGCTCACCCTACTCGCCGTGGCGTGGTTGAAGGAAGCGGAGTTCAGCCGGCAGTTCGACCGCAGTACGAGTTCCGGCGGCAGAATGCGCCGCGACATGTACGGCAACATCTTTTACGGCAACACCAACGAGGACGACGACGACGGCGGCGCCATGCGGATGATGATGATGCAGAACGGCAACATGCCCCGCCCCGTCAGCGTCGGGGACGTGCTGCGCGCCAGGCCGAACGACGAGTGGGTGAAGGCGGTGGACGATTCGATCCGCCCCCGACTGGCCGACCTTCTTGCCCGGTTGCACCTGAAAATGAACGAGGAAGACAAGGCGTTTCCGCTCATCAAGGAACTGGCGAAGGCGCAGAAGGACGAGGCCAAAGAACTCGTGAAGGAATTCTTGCGCGTCTGGATTCGCAACCACGACCCGAACGCGGCGCGGAACGAGAACCGCTACTCCTGGTTCTTCTTCTCCTACGAACAACGGGCCGAAGGCATCCCACTGACGCGCTCTAAGCAGGAACGCAACCTTATAGAACTGGCCAAGTGGATCGACGAGATTCGCCAACTGCCCATCAAGCCGATCGACGACGAAATCCTCGTGAAGGCGTTCACCAACTGCCACAGTTCGGCAGAAGTTTACAAGACCGAGGCGATTGAAAAGGTCTTCGGCCCGATCGAGAAGCTCCAGCCGCGCACCTTGGCGGGGCTGGCCCAACAGATGCGCGGGAACTTGGCCGGGCTGTGGCGCGACTCCGGCGAGCAACAGAAGAAGAAGACCAACCGCAAGAAAAAAGACCTCGAAAGCGAAGTGGTTCGCGGCTACGACGTGGCCCGCACCGTGGTCAAAGACGGCCTGAAGAAGTTCCCGAACCACTGGGCACTACTTGCGGCGGAAGCCTCATTGATTCACGACGAAGTGAACTACCGCCAGGAGTTGGCCAAGTCCACGGACTTCACCAAGCGCCGCAACGAAGCGTTCGCCCTCTACAAACTGGCCGCGTCTGAATACGGCAAAGTCGTGAAGGCGATCCCCGTGGACGAGCAGACCAACACACTCTTCGACCAGTGGTTTGCCGCGAGCCTGGGGGCCGTGGACCTGGGCATGATTACCGAAGAAAAGCAGACCGACCAGAAGCAACCCGCCCTCATCCGCGAGGCGTTACAAGCCCTCCCCGGTGAAACCGCGACCAAGCACTTCGACCGCTTCGCCAACGACCTGTTCACCCGCATGAGTGGGGCGAAACCGCACGTGAAGTTCCGCTACCTGAAAGCCGGCTTCGAGATCGTCGGCGAACACAAACAGGCGATCGAAGCGAAGAAATTGTTCGACTATTACAAAGACCTCGCCCACGAAATCAAACTCGACGCCCTTGTCGATGGCTCCACGGATGTCGGGCACGGCAAGCCGTTTGGTCTGTTTGTCAACATCCGCCACACCCGCGACATCGAACGCGAATCGGGCGGCTTTTCGCGGTACTTGCAGAACCAGAACAGCATGTCGTTCTCGTACAACTACGGGCGCCCCACGGCGGACTACCGTGACCGCTTCGAGCAGACCGCGAAGGAAGCGTTGAAGGAACAATTTGAAGTGATCTCGGTCACGTTTCAGGAGGAAAAGGTCACCTCCCGCGCGCTGCCGGAGTTTGGCTGGCGGTACACACCGTATGC
>JAYSXU010000173.1:0-5603 GCA_043716965.1 Fimbriiglobus sp. | reverse complement strand
CAGCTTGACATCGCCCCACGTGGACGGCTTCAAAGGTTTCACCATTGAGAGGTGATGCCAAACCCATTCGTCGGCGGCGTACCAGACGCGCTTCCGGTTGGCGATCGCGCCCAAATAGGGCAACACGTTCAACCCCGATACCACGACCACATCGGCTTGGCAATCGGCTGCCGCTGCTGCGAATTGTCGGACGCGGTCCTCCGAGATTCCCCAATAGCTGCGGAATTTTTCTTGCGACTTCGAGTAAAACAACGGGAACTCGCTGCTTGGCGGCACGGGCGGATTCTGTTCGTTGAAAACATACCGATTCACGAACGGAACCCCGGCCATTGCCGCTTCCGACGGTGTATCCACGGTCGCAATCGACACGGCATGGCCTGACTGAGCGAGCGATTGCATCATGAAAAACGTGTGCACGTCGTGACCGCTAGACCGTGGCCAGGCGAAGCGTTCTTTGAAGAACAACCACCGGACGGGTCGCGCAGTCAACGGCCCGAAGTTCAACCCGGAGTCTTCCGTGACCTGCAGGGGATTGAAGGGGCTTAATGCCACGCTCATATCAGTTCCTCATCGTGAGTACGAAGCTTTTGGACAACCACAGCGCTAACAAAAGCACCCAGAGTCCCCGTAAATAAGTCTGTCATCGTGGGATAACGCTCGGGCAAAAATAGCTGCCCCATCTCTAGCACAAAAGCGACCGCGAATCCGGTTGCCGCTGCAAGAAGTGGCCGAATCCAGCCGGTCGTGGGTCGTCCGACGACCGACACCAAGACGCCGATCGGCGCAAACATCAAAATTCTTTCCAGGACATCATCGAGCGCGCCGATGTAGTTCTTCGACTGCAAATCCGCGAAGGGAACCCAGACAATCACGTCCCATCGGGCGTGGTGGAACCCAAAGGATTGCCAGTGTGTGTACGCCAATACCGCGAACCAGATTTGTGCGAACACCACCGCGAGTTCGAGTCGTAGTCCGCGTGAACTTGCATTTTGAGAGGCAATCCGGCCCGCGAACCACCCCAGGCCAACGCCGATCGCCCCAAAAATGACGTCGGTTGTACTGGGGTGCCGGGAGACCAAAACCTGAGCGCACTCCAAAACCGCAGCGAGCAAGATGCCGAGTGCGAACACAACTGGGGCGCTAAACCAACGCCGCCAAAATCGTCCGGGTAACGTCGCCATCAGCAGGCCGGCGGGTAAATACAGTCCGATCAATTCGAGCCACGACTGACCAAGTCGCCAATGACTGGGTGCCGCCGTGTTGTCAACGCCGGACCATTCCTGAAACGGGATCAGCGTCATGCGACCCTCTTGGACACCGTCCCGTAAACGGTGGCAGATTTCCTTGGGGCTTGTGGCAATGTCGAGCGGGAGCAATTGTACCAACGCAATGACCACCACGTAAGCCAATAGAACCCGCCCCACAGCTCCGCCGGCGCGGGGATCGCCCCAGATTTTTCGCACCGAGTTCGTAACCGATTGCCCGAACACGAGCCAAGCAACGATCCCGACCGCCGACCCGACGGCTTGAGCGGCAATGTCGGATCCCGAACAAGTCCGGCCTGGGAAGTAGAGTTGCGAAAACTCCACACAGGCTGAAAACACCGTACAAATCGGCAACAAGACCGACGCCCAGAACAGCGACGTTAAGACCCCCCGTCGATCCACCCGGAGCATTCCCAGGAGAAAATACCCCAGGGGCACCCCCAACATAAAATTCGCTACGTAATCGGACCGCGACTCAATCTTCATCCGCGTTTGGAGTATCCAACGAAACGCGGAAACGGCTTCATCCCAATCGCGGGCGTGGTAGTTGAACGGCACAAGGCTGCCGTAAATCGTGAACGCCATCATTCCCAGAGCGAATGCCGCGTACCATCGGGATGTTAAAACCGGGCGGTGGTTCACGGCGCGGTCACCGAATCAGGGCGTGCGAACGGAACCGGCCCGGTCGGCGGGACGGACGACGCCGTATTGCGACGGACCGGCAGCCCCAGTGCCTCTTCCGTGGAAAGTCGTTCGACGGGTTCCACAACCCAGTTCATCACCTTTAACTCAAACCACGTGAACCCCAGTGCAAGCGGCATCATCAACCAACCCGCCAAGTCGTGAACCACAAGATCACCCAGCTTGGTCCACCCGGCGTGGTAGACCAAGCCGGTGACGGTAATGCGGATGACGTTGCAGAGCAGTGCAATCGGGATCGAGCTGAGGAAAACAATCACGCGGTCAATCACGGGTCGGGATTTGTAGAGGATCGCAATTGCTGCGGACAAGGCGAAAAACGCGAGCAGCATACTCAAACCGGAACACGCCTCCGCAACCCCCAGTTTCGTCTCGCCGATGATGATGATGTTGCCTTCGTTGTAAGACGCCAGCCCCAGCGTCTGGAACACGAAGTTGCCCCCTTCGGTCGCAATGTTTTGCAGCTTCAAACTCAACTTTTGTTCAACACTGAACGGCAACTGAAACGCCAAGGGAAGGAACGCCAATCCTGGACCCGCCCAGACCAAGCCCTTCCAGCGACCGCAAAACATCACCACGACACCGAGCAAGCAAGCCAACAGGGCGAGCGGTTGGAACCATTCTTTGGCGATGTTCACCCGACCCGCTGCGACAAACAAACCTGCCCCGAGCAAGAAAAACGGCAAACCGTAAACGTCCGGCCAGTGAATTTTGGCGGGGAACTGATCGCGTCGGGACCACAACAAGTACCCGATGAACGGTACGATGACTAAACCGTGTGAATAATCAGCTTTCGTGACCCACAACTTGCCTAATTCAAACAAGACTCCCGCAAACGCAAACGCCACCACGGCCAGCACAACACCCAGGCTGATTTGCCACGCACGGTTCCGGATCACGTCCTGGCTCGGCATCAAAGACACAGCGCATTCCTCGGCACTCAGAGTGGCAGGCGACAAGATTGTTAGTTTCGGACTCTTCGGCACAACCAGCAAGAGGGGAGTCGTAACAACTTTATGGATTGATACACATTTGGTTGTACCGATCGCATCAAACATTTGGACTATTCTAGTCGGAGTATAGTTCAAATCTCTGAGCAAATATGGAACATTCGGCGAAAAATTCTCGATCTCCGTAACAGATTGTTAAAGTTTTGCAACGTTTTGGCATCGAACTGCGTCTCAACGCTTGTTCTGGGGCCAATCCAGAACTAAAGTTACGCCATTCCGCGCGACTCATTCTCGACTTCATTTGAATTTATTTTGCCCAGTTTCCCACGAGTTGCCCAACCGTGAATCTGACTGACACTAGCCCGTTTGCCGAAGCGTGCGGTCTCAAGACCCCGATTGACCTGCGCATTTTGCGGGACGACGGCACGGTGCTGGCCGAAGGTGAATTGGAACTCCCGTGCGCGCTCGTGGGGCGCGACAATGTTTGCGAAGTGACATTACTGGAAGCCGACATCAGTTTGCGTCATGCGTGCATCCAAGCGGTCGGCGGTCGGGTTTTGCTCGCGGATATTGGCAGTCGATTGGGTGTGTCGTATGGCAACGAACGGCAACCGTTTGTGTGGTTAACGCCGACGACGCCGGTGTTTCTCGGCTCGTTTCGGATCACGTTGCGACGCCCGCTTTTTGTCCGCCCGACGATTCCCGACCTCAGCCCGTTTCTGCCACAATCCCCATCGACGGGTGCGTTACCTCGCGTCGGCGTTCGATTTCTGAACGGCAAGAGCGTCAAGACAGAGTGGATCGTGAACCGTGCCGTCACATTTGTCGGCTGTGCCCAAGATTGCAAAATTAGCCTCGGGGCGGACGACATTGCGCCTTACCACTGTTACTTTGTTCTCACCCCCCAGGGCTTATGGGTGGTCGATCTCCTGACCGAAGTGGGGATTCGGGTGAACGGGGAACCCGTGCGGTATGCCCGATTGAATACGGGTGACCAACTCCACGTCGGTCGATTCCGGCTCGGGTTCCAGTATCTGGATGAAGCGCCGGTCTCCGTGGTCCTCACCTCGGCACCCCAACGTGTTCCCGTACCAGCAGCGGCGGCAATTTCGACTTCGCAAATTCATGCCAATGTCGTTTCGCAGCTACCCGATTTCACCGCCGCGTTGGCCCCATTGATGAAAGCCCCGGCGGTTGCCGACGACCCGGCAATCGCGCCGCTTATCCACCAGTTTGCCGTGGCTCAAGGGCAAATGATGGAGCAGTTTCAACAGTCAATGGTGATGGTCATGAACATGTTCGGCCAGATGCACCGCGAGCAGATGGACTCGATGCAATCTGAACTCGGTCGCATGGCGGAACTCAACAGCGAGATGCAAAAGCTGCAAGCGCAAATGGCCGATTCGAGCAACCCAATGATCGCTTTGCCACAAGAAAATAATCCTTTGTCACAGGCTGTTTATGCCGCAGTGAGCGAAGAATCCGCGAGCCAGCACAACTGGGTGTACGAGCGCATCACGGCGTTGCAGCAGGAACGGCAAACGATCTGGCAACGACTGTTTGGCATGATGGCACCGAAAGTCGCTGGCAATTAAGGACAATATCATGCGGTGAATCGTGCCAGTGCTTCGGCATATTTCGCGGCTGTTTTTTGAATCACGTCGTTCGGCAAGTCCGGCGGCGGGCTGTTTTTGTCCCAACCCGTTGTTTCCAGCCAATCGCGTAGGAATTGTTTGTCGTAGGAGGGCGGCGAAGTCCCCACGGTGTAGGATTCGGCGGGCCAGAACCGGGAACTGTCCGGTGTTAGCACTTCATCAATCAAGATCACGTCGCCGTTGGGCAGTTGGCCCCATTCCAGCTTGGTATCGGCGATAATCACGCCGCGTTTGGCTGCGTAATCAGCGGCCCGTTGGTAGATCGAAAGTGTCCGGCTCCGCAATTGATTGGACAACGAATCCCCGACGTTTGTTGCCATCGTCTCATAAGAGATGTTCTCGTCGTGCAACCCTTGCTCCGCCTTCGTTGCGGGAGTGAAGATCGGTTGCGGTAACTTTTCTGCTTGTCGCAATCCTGTCGGTAACTTCAGGCCGCAAACGGTGCCGAATTGCTGATATTCTTTCCACCCTGACCCAACGAGATACCCCCGTGCCACGCACTCGATCGGGATCACGTTCGTTTTCCGCACCAGCATTGTGCGGCCTTCAAAGACAGTCCGTTGTTGTCGAAACGCTTCGGGCAGATCGTCCACGCTATCGCTGATGAGATGGTTCGGTTCGTTGAGCCATTGCAACCAAAACTTCGTCATCGTCGTTAGGACGCGACCCTTCCCCGGAATGCCGTTGAGCATCACCCAATCGAACGCGCTGATCCGGTCCGTCACGACAATCGCCAGCCGATCGCCGAGGTCGTAAACGTCCCGGACTTTGCCCCGGTAGCACGGCACGCCCGGAACGTCAGTTTGAAGCACGGTTTCGGCGGACATCTCCATTTACTCCCCACACAACCAGTTCGTCTTGACCGTTGCGACAACATGACCGACCATGCAGGCATGTTGTACGAGAGTGACACACTCCGCGTCACTGCGGATGATGGGATTGCAACGCTCTGGCTGGAATTTCCCGGCTGGCCCGTGAACGTACTGAATCCGGCCCGGCTCCAAGAGATCGACCACGCTGTCAACACGATTCGA
>JAYSXU010000172.1:0-5604 GCA_043716965.1 Fimbriiglobus sp. | reverse complement strand
CTGAATCGGTATCGCCTCTTCGAGTTCGACCCAGGTTTTACACCCAGCGTAGGCGGGGTGTTCGGGGACGATCACCGGCATGGGCAATCGGTGTGCTTGCACGGTCAAGGCGTACACCCCCGGCGTGCGGTAGTGGAACCGCTGACGAATGGTGTCGGCGGACCAGATGTGCAAGGGTTCGAGTTCCAGTGCAGCGTCCAACTGGTCCAGAAACTGTACCGTTGTGACTTCGACGAAGGTTGTGAAGGCGATGGTGCCGGGTGCGGGGCGGTTGGCTTCGACCTCTTCGAGCATCGGCAGAAACTCGGGGCGAATGCCCTTTTGTTGCTGCTCGTGAAAGTGGGTTGGGTAGAGCCAGAAGCGGTCGTGCTCGGGGCGGAAAACTCCACCCGTTTCCGCGATGCCACCCTTGCGCAGGATCACCGTTTGCCGCCCCTCGCCGATGGCCCGACACACGACCGCCCACTCTTTGAACGCGATTTTCAACATGGCTCACCCCAAGAAAGTATTCTCACCGCGTTGCTGCCGGGCCAACAGTTCTTTCACCGCTTCGGGCGGCGACTTGCCTTCGTACAGCACTTGGTAAACGCCAGTCATGATCGGCATGTCGATGCCCATCTCGCACACCCGGTGGTAGACACTTTTACTGGTATAAACGCCTTCGGCGACTTGGGGGCGGGCCATCACTTCGGCCATCGTCGCAGCCCCGCGTACGAGTTGTTCCCCGACACCCCGGTTGCGGCCGTGCAGGCTGAAGCAGGTCGTGATGAGGTCGCCCAACCCGGCCATGCCCATGAAGGTTGCGGGGTCGGCGCCGTGGGCAACGCTGAAGCGGGTCATCTCCACTAAGCCACGGGTCACGAGAGCGGCCTTGGCGTTGTCGCCGAACTTGAGGCCGTCGCAAATCCCCGCCGCGATGCCGATGACGTTCTTCAATGCCCCGGCTAGTTCGACGCCAACCACGTCCGTGTTCGTATAAATCCGCAACCTCGACCCGCCCAGTTGATTCTGCACCCACCCCGCCAGCGCCGCGTGACTGGATGCCGCCACGACCGAAGTCGGTTTGCCGCGTGCCACTTCTTCCGCGTGGCTCGGACCGCTCAGCACGACCAAATCTTGCGTACCCAGCACAGCCGCGAGAATCTCCGTGGGGCGTTGAAACGTGTGGATTTCAATTCCCTTCGTCAGGCTGACAATGGGAATGCCAGGCTTCGCCAAGCCCTGAAAGGGGGTGATGGTGGCCCGCAAAAACGCGGTCGGAATCGCCACAATCCAGCAGTCCGTGTTCGCAACAGCGGTGGCAGGGTCCGTGGTGATCTCCACCGATTCGGGGATTGGTACGCCGGCCAGTTGCCGGGCGTTCTCGCGCCGTTCGCGCAAATCGGTTGCCGTGCTAGCGTGGGCACACCAGAGCCTAACCACGTTGCCGGGCTTGTGCGCCAGCATCACGGCAATGGCCGTTCCCAAACCGCCGGACCCGAGAACCGCATATGTCGGCATGTGAATCGGCTCCGCACCAGAGAATCCTGACATCCCGATCAGTTTACCGAGTCGCACACCACTTCTGCTGATTTCGCCGAATCGCGTACCAGTCGGGCATCGAGAGTAGTCGAAAGCAGATAAGGAACGCGGCGTGCAGAACGGCACGCCTGCAAATTTCGCGCATCATGGAGGGACAACAATGGCAGCCCATCTGCATCTGTACCGGGCGCCGGAAGCCGTGGAAGAATACGCGGAACAGTCACCCGACCCGACCATTCGCGTTCGGCTCGGCGATTTGTTACCGCTCGTGGCGATGGCACAGAAATTGAATTTCATTTGGTTGAAAGACTTCCTCGACGACGAAGTCTGCATCACGGAAGACCTGCACCAAGTGCTGCAATCCTTCCGCGGTTGTCGCCCGTCGGCGTGAATGAAATTCTTCATTGGGTTGTGCGATTCTTGTTTGAATCGCACACCCCGTTTTCATTTCGCCCCCGTCTGCCGACAGCGATCCGAACAGAACTTCACCTCGTCCCAAACCTTCGCCCACTTCTTCCGCCACGCAAACGGACGGCCACAACTGGCACACGTCTTCGTTGGGCGATTCTCCCGCTTAATCGGCTTGGGCATAGGGCAATACCCCAGTGAAGTCTGTGCATTGTGAAGGTTGTATGTTGATTGCATGTCGATCAAGCGAACGGCCTTCTCCAAGCCGTTCGATGACATATTGCAACACCATGTTACCACTCAATTCTAGAACCCACAGGGACTGTTCAATGCCCCGTCGCTCCGCGTTTACTTTGATTGAATTACTCGTGGTCATCGCCATTATTGCCATCCTGATCGGGCTGTTGCTGCCGGCCGTCCAGAAAGTCCGCGAGGCGGCAGCTCGGCTGTCGTGTCAGAACAACATGAAGCAATTCGGGTTGGCGTTGCACAACTACGAAAGCACGAACGGGAAACTGCCGGCCAGCCGCGTGACGGTGGGCGCCGTGTCGAAGTTCCGCTCTTGGACCCCAGTCGCACTGACGTATGTCGAGCAAGACAACGTCGGGCGGCTGTGGGACATGACCAAGAAATGGAACGTGGCGTCGAACCTGACCACGTCGCAAACCAGCTTCAAGCTGTTCGCGTGCCCGTCGTCGCCGTCGGCCCGGATCGCACCGACCAGTGGCCCGGTACTGGGGATCGGCGATTACGGTTCAGTGAATGCGATTCGTCGCCGTTTCTACACCGCCAACTCGATTCCAAACTTCCCCATACCGGGTACCGCACCCGGCGATGAGGCACTCGGGGTGTTGGTCAAGGATTCGGACACCACAATTTTGTCCATCACGGACGGCACCAGCAACAGCATCATGATCGCCGAAGATGCGGGGCGCCCGAGCCTGTTTCAGCAAGGCAAAGACGCGGGTAAATCCACCGCCGACGGCTGGGGCTGGGCGGACCCCGACTGCGGCTTTAGCATCGACGGCGTTGTCCCCGGCGTGCTGGGTGCGAACTGGGTAACCGGCGGCAAGTGCGTCATGAACTGCACCAACGACAGCGAGTTTTATAGCTTCCACACGGGTGGCATCAACGTCACATTCGCGGACGGCTCCGTGCGATTCATCCGGGATTCGATCGCACCCGCAACGCTGGCCGCACTGGTCACCCGCGACGCCGGCGACATTCCGGGCGACTTCTAAATTTCGACGACCCATGCAATCACAACAAAGTAACCCCGAGCCGCTCGGGGTTACTTTGTTGTGATTGCTGCGCTCACACGTCTTTGCGGCTGAAACCAATCATGCCGATCACAACTGCTACGGTGCTTAATCCAAGTGCGAGTAATGCAATTTGTGTGACAATTTCCGGGTCATACTGGCCGCGTAACACATAGTGTAAGCGGGATAACATCCGGTCGGGTGTGGGGTACGGTTCTGGTAGAAGAGATAGCAATACAATTCCGCCGTAGAGTAGCAGCCAAAACAATGTAATGCCGATGACCGTGCCGCTGGAAAGCGAGCCGATCGTGACGCCCCAGGAGATGACCACTGTTAATACAGCAACGACCAAGCCAATCGCAACAAGTCCGCCCAATAATGTGAGATCGGGATCAAACATGAAGTGATGAACAACTAGTATCCCAGTTGCGAGAAGTGTAAATGTACAGAGAACCACGACCAACCGTGCGTGCCATTTCGCCAAGAAGTATTGGTGCCGGCTAATACCCCGACTGAGTATCGCATCTGCAACCGACGAGCGTTCGGAACTGATACTGCTGACTGCTAACAACGCGACCAATCCGAGGCCGCCGACGACCAACCCGCGCAACAAGTTTTCGGTCTGCAACGACGCGGCTTGAACGATCCCGGCTTCACGGTGAACGCCAACTTTATACAGCACGTAACCACCCGCTGCGAGGACCGACATCAACACCCAAAGCCGGTACACCCAACTTTGTAGCGTTTGGCGCAAATCGGTCTGCAACACGGCCCAATAGGGCAAAAACGGGTTGAAGCGGATGGTCCGTTCCGGGGTTGTGGTGTCCATAGCATCTCCGGAAATTACGCCGCTTCGCTGGCTTGATAGAGTCGGGTGAAGCCGCGTGACTCTTCCCGTTCGACTAGGTCCAAATACGCTTGTTCGGTCTGCATTCCCACGCTGCGAACACTCACCAATGTCACTTTGCCGTCACACAATGTTTGAAACACTTGGGCCAAAATTGCGGTATTGGCAACGTCATCGACCAGCTTCAAATCGAGCCGTCGGTGCCGCAAGGTGACCGATGTGACTTCTTTCATCGCCTTCAATACAGCGAGCGTCTTCGTGATGGATTTCTGATCGCCTTCGAGGTCAAGTTCGTAATGATTCTTACGAATCCGGCCCTTCAAATCTTGTAACGTGCCGTGAAAGATAAGCTGTCCTTTGTTCAACACCGCAGCATGATTACACACCTCATCCACGTCCGTGAGGTTATGACTGGATAGAATCATGGTCTTTTCGGCGGCGAGCGTCTTAATCAATTCCAACATGCTGCGCCGGGCTTCAATGTCGAGGCCGTGGGTGGGTTCGTCCCAGATCAATAAGTCCGGTTCGTTAATCAGGCTCGCCGCAACGGCCAGCCGGGCGGTCATACCCGGTGTGAAGTAGGCAATCGGTTCGCCGGAATGCGGTAGCAAATCGACGGCGCGAATCAGGGACGCCAACTTCGGCTTCCGGGAATCTCGCGACATTCCGAAGAGCCGGGCAATGTAATCCAGGTACGTGATCGGCGTCATGCCCTTGGGAAATTGTGGATTCGTGGGGATGTAGCCGATGCGTCGCCGCAACTCCGCCGCGTTGGGGTGCATCACTTTCCCGAACACCTTCGCCCACCCCGCCGTGGGCCGGTGCAACCCCAGAATCAGCCGCAAAAACGTGGTCTTTCCCGCTCCATTCGGCCCGAGCAATCCCAGCACCGCGCCCGGCTCAATGTGCAAATTGGCGTCGTTGAGCGCGATGTGCCGGTTTAGATAAATCTTGGTCAGGTGGGCCGTTTCCACCACCAATCCCGCGTTCGCATTTGCCACACCCAGCCCTCCCCCATACGACGATCCCCCGATAGTCGCGGCACGGTAATAGCGTGATGCGAGTTGGAGAGCAAGCGGAGTTTTCGGGAGAGTGTCTCTCCGTTTTAGGCGAACTGGCTGCGTAAGCTGCTGGGTGGTTTGCCACAAGCAGGTGGTAGGTTTAACCCAGGCGACTTACGTCGCCGGTTCGCCTAAATCTCACATCCCGGCCCAGTCGCGGGGTTGAAGCCAGTAGCCGGTTAGCTCGGCTTCGCGGGTGCCGGGTTTGGCGTGGTAGTCGTAGACGTAGCGGACCATCGGCGGCAGGCTCATCAGTATGCTTTCGACGCGGCCGTTTGTTTTAAGCCCGAAGATTTTGCCGCGATCGTAGAGCAGGTTGAACTCCACGTAGCGGCCGCGGCGGTATTCTTGAAACTCGCGTTGCTCGGCAGTCCAGTCGAGCAAATTGCGTCGGGCGACGATTGGGACATAGCTCGGCAAGAATTGCTCGGCGGCATCTTGGACGAACTTGAAGGCGTGTTCGAGGTCGCCGCAATCGAAGTAGTCGAAGAAAATCCCGCCAACGCCA
>JAYSXU010000171.1:0-1910 GCA_043716965.1 Fimbriiglobus sp. | reverse complement strand
TGCGTCGAATCGTACTTCAACAGGTAGGCCAGGTTGTCCGCCGGCACGAGGTCGTTGACCGCGACCACGTCGAGTTCCTTGCCGAGCAACCCCTGCTCCACGAGTGCCCGGAAAACCAACCGGCCGATGCGACCAAACCCGTTAATGCCAACTTTCACCGCTGCCATCGTTGAACCGCTCCCAATTTAAAGATGTGCCGGGTGTTGACCCAGACGTGTTCCCGTGGTTGTGACCACTGTTAAAGTATGGAGCGAGTCAGCGGTTTCTAGATTTCCGCGCGACGGGAGGGATTACGGCGCCTTCGCCGTTCGTTGCAAAAAGAGGAACTCCGCGCCATCCGCTTCGTTGGCGTCGATCAACCCATCGCCGTCCGTGTCGATTTTGCGGAAGTCCTCATCCGTCCCGAGAAACTCGCGGCGGGACACATCCCCGTCGCCGTTGCGGTCCATCTTTCGGAACCAAACGGGGCCGTCTTCCTTCCGCCGTCTGTCGGACCGGATCGGTGCCGCGACAAACATAGGAATTGGTTGTGCCATCCCTTGCGTAAGTCCCTGTTGAAACGACATGACGTAACTCTTCGGGACTTCATTGGGTGCGATACCGCCGTCTTTGTTGTGGTCGTATTGCGCCAGTAGTTTTGGCAGTCGTTTCAACTCCCTAGGCGACAACATGCCATCGCCGTTGGTGTCGAACAGTCCGAAAAGACCCTTCCCTTGGTCGTTGACCGCAACGGCCGCGAAGCCCACTTCGGTCGATTTGCGGAGATCCTCGGTTTCCTCGCTAAAGGCGCGGACTTCTTCGATAAAGATTTTGCCATCGTGGTCCGCGTCAATCAGTTCAAACGCGGAGTTGAGTTGGGGGAATGACTCGGCCTCGGTCTTATCGACGTAGCCGTTACCGTCGCGGTCTGCGTTCTTGAATTGAGCCAGCAGCGCGTTAGAGGGGTTTCGTGACCCCGAATCGAAGGAGGAGCCGGTCGTGACGCGCAACTGCATGCTCGGCAGGGTGAACGTCATTTCGTCCCCTCCATGTTCCGGGAGGAGGGGGATTGCTGATGCCAACTTCTTGCTCGGCCTTCTCGTCACCCGACTATTCATAGACGTTAGTTTTCCCATGTTCACAACCAACTCCGCATCCAACGGCCAACTCCCGAAGCGACCCAGTTCTTCGGCATCAAGTAGGCCGTCGTTATTGCGATCGAGTTTGGCAAAGACTTCTGGTGATAAGCCAATCTCCTCACTGCTGAGTTGCTTCTTGACGGCGGCATCTTCTTTCGGACTCTTTTCGCGGTAGTAGCGTCGCAGAATCCGCTTCGCCAAATCGGTGTTCGTGCCGTTGCGGTTGAACGAGAACAGGTCGTAGTTGGCTGAACTCGCGCCGTCCACCGCGATTGAGTTCTGTACGACAAAAGAGTTGGCGTCTGGCGTCTGGAGGAGTTCTTGTATTGAAATCAACTCGTCCTCGTTGCGGTCCAACTTGCTGAGAATGGCTTCCCCTGCGGTGAGTTCGGCTAAGGTCAGTTTTCCGTCCTTGTCAGTATCCAAAATAGCCATCAGCGCCTTGTCGATTTCAGCGGGTGGTTGGTTCGGGTTGTTCCCCACGATGCGAATGTTCCGAGGCGCGGCCATCTCGGTCGGCGAGCTTGGTACTCGAAATGGGACGTGGCCGTGCTGTCGTAAATGTGCCGCCAACTGTTCGCGGAAGACGCCGTTGCCCGGATCCTTGGGGAGCGGGATCGGTTCACGGCCACCCGTCAAAAAACTCAGGATCATCGGCAGCTTCTTGAGTTCCTCTTCGTCGAGGCTTTCGTAGTTGTTCTTGTCCAAGTAAACCAGGAGTAAATCCACGAATCGGCGCCACCGGACTTCCAGCGATTTGCCGTCGGAATTCAGGTCGATCCGCATCAGGAT
>JAYSXU010000018.1:0-6547 GCA_043716965.1 Fimbriiglobus sp. | reverse complement strand
TTTGGGTAAAATGGGCATGTCGTTCGCACGCTAATCGAGTGCGAGTGATGCTGAAATACACCCGAGACGACCCGCGATGACACCAGCCGACAACCACCCCACTGCCGACGCACTAATGCGGCAGATTTTGCAGAACCCCGCCGATGCCCTGCCTCGGCTGGTGTTTGCGGATTGGTTGGAAGAGACCGGCACCCGGTCCAATGTCGCGTGGGCGAAGTACCTGCGGCTCGCCGATGAAGTGGCAAACTTGTCGCCCAATGATGCCCGTCGTGGCAAGTTCCTGGCTGAACAATCTCGTGTCGGCGAACTGATTCGCGCCAAGATCACCCTCCGCGCCGAACTCTTCGTCGATTTCCCGGACTCGATTCAACAACTCCTGCCGGTCCGCAACATCCTGCTCAACTTGGAAACACTGCCGGTTGAACAATCGCTACTGGAGCATTTTCCAGAGTCGGTGGCGCGCGAACATTCGATGGTGCCGTTAAAGGTAGACGATCACACCTTCACGATCGCCGTCCCCGACCTGCACGTCCCGGCCACGTTTCAAACGCTGCGGTTCATTTTGAACCGTGAGATCGTGCCAGTCGCTGCCGAGTTGCCCCAACTTCAGGCGGCTATCAACCGTTTTTACGGCGAAGTCGAACCCGAACCGACCGAGAGTCCGTTCATGGTGTTCGAGGACGCGCGGAACCTCACGCCAGTTGCGAATCAACGGGAATCGCGATACGAAAACACCCTCCCCGCGATTCGCACCATCAGCTTGATGATGCACGACGCGATTCAGGAAGGGACGCGGGAAATCACCGTCGCCCGCGTCGGCCCGCGGGTCGAGGTGCGGTTCCTACGCAACGGTCATTGGCAACTGTGGGGCGGCTTCCCGCCAAACATTCATCTGCCACTCGTGGCCCGGTTCCGGTGGCTAGCAAATCTGCCTTCTTCGCAACCCACGCAATCGGACCAGTACGGGATCATCCGACACTCCGAGTTCGGCAACTTTTACGACGTCATTCTGCACATTTCGCCGGTTCGATCCGGACCGCAAGTTCACATCACGATACTCCAATCCCGCACCGAACCCCCGGTCGCCCTGAACCCAGCCGCGTAATTGATTTCCCGGCGAACGGCGTGACGTCAGTCCGCCGGTGCTTACGCCGCCACACCGGCGAACGGCGCGACGTCAATCCGCCGGTGCTTACGCCGAAGCACACCGGCGGACTGACGTCGCGCCGTTCGCCAAGTACACGATCACTTGCTGCACGCCTAACACCGCGAAAACGAGGGGTACGGTCTGACCATCGCTTTCGCGGTGTGATAACAAAATCCGCCAGGATGTCATGATAGTTTTGTGGTGGTGGACTTAAGCCAAGTCAGTCATGTCTCAATAGTAGTGAAGTTCAATCTGTCACAAGAACCGAGGGCAAGAAAATCCACGTTCAGGCAGGAATGTGTCGAGGATTTGTCCAGAAAATCCGGAAAAAGCAGACTCTTCAGAATGACCCGTGCTAGGTTTAACCAGAACTACGTTCGGTCTAACGTCCAGTACCAAGGAAGCGGATTTCCGTGGTCCAGACAGGCTTGGACCGATTGTGGGACATGGAGTCGTCATCGTGAGCCGCTATTCACTTGACCGGGTTAAACTATTCCAAAAAGAACCCACACAGTGTCAGTCGGCTCTTGCGCCGGGAGGGCACACTGTAGCGGAGTTGCTCCACGCCGGCATTCTGCTCACCGAGGAGTGGGACGAACTGCCGGCCGACATCCGACGGCGGATCGTATCGTCTGAGACTACCGCAGAACTCTTGCACGCTCTCGGTGCTAACCATTTACTGACGCCGTTTCAATCGGAACAAATCGCGTCGGGGCGAACGAACGAACTGGTGATCGCTCAGTACCGGATCCTCGACCACCTTGGCCCCGGGGGGATGGGCGTCGTCTACCGTGCGGAGCACCGCTACCTCCGGAAGCAAGTGGCCATCAAGGTGATGACACTGGCCAGCGACCACCCGAGCCACCTTCAGCGGTTTTACCTGGAGGCCCGTGCGGTCGCACGCCTACAACACCCGAATCTGGTGTCGTGCCTGGACGCCGGCCGCGACGAGCGGGTCAGCCTCTCGCGGTCCGCCCGTGATTACTACGTGATGGAACTGGTTCAAGGCGACGATTTGGCCCGGTTCGTCTCGGCACACGGCCCGATCCCCGTTCACCGGGCCGCCGGTGTGTTTCGGCAAGTGTCGAACGCCCTGTCCGAAGCCCACCGCCACGGGCTGGTTCACCGCGACATCAAGCCCAGTAACATTGTGATTACCCCGGACTGGCACGCGAAAGTGCTGGACTTCGGCCTCGCGCTGCACCCGCGCCGACAAATGACCGAGCCTGGTACGTTGCTGGGGACGGTCGGGTACATGGCCCCGGAACAAGCGAGTGACCCGAGTGGGGTCGATGCCAGGGCCGACCTGTTCAGCCTCGGGGCGACGATGTTCCTGGCCGTGACAGGGCGTCCGCCGTTTCCGGAATCCGGTTCGGCCGTCGCAGACTTAACACGACGGCTCACGTCCCCCCCGCCACGGGCGATCAGTTTCAACCCAGCCATTCCGGTGGAATTGGACGAAATGCTTGCCTGTTTAATGGACCCGGACCCGCAGAAGCGGTACCCGTCGGCAGCGGCGGTCGGGGCCGCGCTCGTGCCACTCGCCCGGTTCCGCGTCACCCAAACAGAGCATTCCGGCGAACGGGTCGAAGCGAAGTCGAAAGTGTTGATTGTGGACGACGATGCGACGATCCGCGTCATGATGACTGGCGTGCTGCGCGACGTCTGCCAGTGCGACGAGGCCGAGAACGCCTTGGTGGCACTCGATAAGATCGGGCGGATGAGCTACGACCTCATTATCGTGGACCACGAGATGCCTGGGATGACAGGATCGGAACTGATCGCCCGCGTTCGGGGAGAAGATTTAGCACCGCAGGCGAGAGTCCTGTTGCTTTCTGGCGCACTGCCGCTCGAATCTTTGGGTGGGTCACTCTTGGAATGGGCCGACGATTTCGTCCGTAAGCCGTTCCGCCCCTCCGAACTCCGGTCGCGGGTCCGCGCGATTCTGAACCGTTTAACCGGCACAGGTCAACCCACTCACCAGATCCACGACACGGTCCGGATCACGAACGCCTGCTTACAACGAACGCCGTCACAGGAACCGGCGCCTCCCACGCCCACGCCGACCGCCGCAAGTGAACAAAACTCGTTGCTGGTTGCGGTGTCGCGGATGCGTGAGGAAGCCAGCCTGGGTAGCCAAGGGTGTCACGCCCGACTGCCGAAGTACATTGAGATTTTGGCCGGCATCGCGTCCAAGCGATTCCCGGCGTACATCCGGTTGACCGAACCCGGCTTCCTGGCCAGGGTGCGGTCCGCAGCGATGTTGCACGATTTGGGCCTTGTCGCCGTCTGTTCGACGGTACTCAACAAGCCGGCGCGGCTGGACGCGATCGACTGGGTTTCGGTCCAAACGCACACGACAGTCTGGGCCGACGTGTTGCAGCGGACGGCAATCGACTTCCCAGACGACGCCGTCTTCCTCACCCTCGTGGCGGACATCGCCCGGCACCACCACGAGCGGTGGGACGGCACTGGGTACCCCGACGGCTTGGCGGGGGAACGCATTCCGATACCTGCCCGACTCGTCGCCGTCGCAGCCGTGTACGACGCCCTCCGGTGCCGACGGCCGTACCGACCGGCGCTCACCCATGCCCGCGCGACACGAGTAATCGTGTGCGAATCCGAAGGGCACTTCGACCCGCAGTTAATCGCCAGCTTCGCCGAAGTCGCCGACCAGTTTGAGCAAGTGTTCACCAATACCCCACGGTAACGGCCCAAGATTTGCGCACCAGTCTTGCGCCCGTGTGAGGTAAATCATATAAGTGGGCAGGCGTTATTTCCGATTGCCCACTCAAAACGGGTGTCGAGCCTGCAACTGTTGTGAACGGTATGGTAACATGGTTCGACTCATGGAGTGAACAGAATCAATTTACCTGACTGAGGAAATCCTCATGGTTCGTCAACTGCTGCTACTGCTCTCATTGGTATCAATCAGTGTCGTCATGCTGAACTTCGCGTTCGCGGCTGAGGAGTCAGCGACACTTTTATTGAAACTACGATCACGTGCGGCTGCACCTGGGGAGAAGCCGGTTCTGCCCACTGAGAAAGTGGCGAACTGGAATCCGAAGAAGACGGCAATCATCGTCTGCGATATGTGGGACGACCACTGGTGCAACTCGGCCGCAACTCGCGTGACCGAAATCGCCGGACCGATGAACGAGATGTTGAAAGAAGCTCGCAATAAAGGCGTGTTCATTATTCACGCACCCAGCACTTGCACCGCGTTCTACAAAGACACGCCCCAGAGGAAGCGGGCCGTCAACGCCCCGTTTGCCAAGGCACCGGAGCAGTTGGCGTTGACCGAACGATGGGGCACGGCATGGAATTGGCCGAACGCCAAACGGGAAGGGGTGTTGCCGATCGACGATTCCGACATGGGTTGTGATTGCAAAACCAAGTGCGAGATTCGGTCCCCGTGGACCCGGCAAATTGCCACGATTGAAATCGCTTCCGAAGATGCCATCACGGACAACGGCCAAGAAGCCTGGAACCTGCTCACGCAGAACAAGATCGACAACGTGATTCTCTGCGGTGTTCACCTGAATATGTGCGTGCTGGGTCGCCCGTTCGCCATCCGCCAGATGGTCACACTCGGCAAAAACGTCGCCTTGATCCGTGACATGACCGATACCATGTACAACCCCGATCGTCCCCCCGGTCGCACCCACTTCGATGGCACCGACCGTGTCATCGAGCACGTTGAACGCTACTGGTGCCCCAGCTTCGTCAGTACGGATCTCACTGGCAAACCAGCCTTCCGCTTCCAACACGACAAGCGATGAATCAGAAGGCGATTAGCAAACAGTCTCTGTTCGTGTCGACCTTGTGACATCATGACACACGGCGTTCGGGGTTCTCGACTGTTTCGGCGGTGTCGTAGGCTTTGAGGCCACGACGAGAGGCGTCGGCATAGTGCGTCGTCATCACGTCAAGGAATCGCTGGGTGCCACGCCAGAACGGGAAACCGCCGAGTCGCTTCGGGCCGGCGGCACTTACCGGCGGGATACGGACCTCGCCGTACCCATTTGCGGGCAACGCTGGCGTGGCCCAAAATTGGCTAGGGTCCGTTGGCAGCGCCTCCGGCTTGTCCACAGGTTCGGCGACCGTCGGGGTCACCTCGGCGGTACTCGGAGCGGAGAGCCGGGCACTCAGCGTTTCGCGGTCGATCCCGCGAATGCGGAACAGTAGAAACGGATCGCGGTCGAACTCTTCGCCGATCAGATAGTAAACAGCCGCCACGTGTTTGCACGGGTTCGACCAGTCCGGGCACGAACAGTCCGTGGTCATCTCCACGAGCGATTTCGGAAACAGCGACAGCCCCGTCCGCTCGAACACGGACTCGATGTCCGGGGGCATCTCCCCGGCGAGCAACTTCGCCGCGAACACCGCTTGCGTGTTCAATTCCGTGATGAGCTTGTCCCAATCTTTTGCCGCCAGCCGACGCACCTCAATCGACACGGCATACGGCGAGGGCCGCGAACCCTGCACCTTCGCCGTGACTTTCCCCGACTCGATGTCGATGTTGAGTACCTGACCACTGCGCGCATACGCCCGCCCGCGTGTCAGTCGGCTGGCGATGTCAAAGCCTTCCAACACGGCGACCCAGCGTTTCGCCCACCACGTTTTGCCGATGTCGCCACTTTTGGATTGCGACTTGATGCCGCCCGCGACCTTTTGAGGCCGCGATTTCGGGTAGTATTCGTGCCACATGGAATCACTCCTCCACAGCGTCGGGTCGAAGTTTGAGCAGATCGCGGAGTTGATCGTTGTTCATCTCCGTGAGCCAGGATTCGCCGGTGCCGACCACTCGGGCGGCCACGTCCCGCTTGCGGGCCAGCATCTCGTTGATCTTCTCTTCCAGCGTCCCCGCACAGACGAAGGCATGCACCTGGACGGTCCGCGTTTGGCCGATGCGGAAGGCGCGGTCGGTGGCTTGGGTCTCCACGGCGGGGTTCCACCACCGATCGAAGTGAAACACGTGCGTTGCGGCGGTCAGGTTGAGGCCGGTGCCGCCGGCTTTAAGCGACAACAGGAACAGCGCTGGCCCGTCCGCAGCCTGAAACCGCGTGACCATCATATCGCGTTTGGTCCGCGCCGTGCCGCCGTGCAAGAACAACACTTCTTTGCCGAACGTCTCTTGCAAATGGCGTTGCAGGATGTCGCCCATTTCAGTGAATTGCGTGAAAATCAGTGCTTTCTCGCCTGTGGACCGCACTTCTTCGAGTAACTCCGTTAGGCGAGCCAATTTGCCGGAACGCTTCGGAATTGCGGAGCGGTCGCCGAGAAATTGGGCCGGGTGGTTGCAGACTTGTTTCAGCTTGGAGAGCGCGCCGAGGACCAGCCCCTTGCGTTGGATGCCTTCCACCCCCAGGAGTGCATCTTCCAGTTCGTTGACAACGG
>JAYSXU010000170.1:0-5623 GCA_043716965.1 Fimbriiglobus sp. | reverse complement strand
CGAATCCGAAAAAGACGGCAAGATCGTGGCGAAGGTCGAATCGGTCTTCCTGACCACGACCGACTATTCGCCGGAAGTTAGCAAAAAGGGGGACGGCGAACGGGTGTTCGAATTGCGCATCTACACCGCCACGCCGAACAATTTAGGGAACCTGAACGACCGCTTCCGCAACCACACGATCAAGCTGTTCGAGAAGTACGGCATGACGAACCTATGGTACTACAACGTCACAAAAGGCCAGAAGAACGACGACAAGATGCTCTACTACTTCCTGGCCCACAAGAGCGCGGACGCCCACGACAAGTCGTTCGACGAGTTCCGCAAAGACCCGACGTGGATTGCGGCCCGCGATGCGTCCGAAAAGAAGGGCGGCGGTTCGCTGACGGAGAAAGAAGGCGGCGTGAAGTCGATCATGCTGAAGGCGACGGATTACTCGCCGATCAAGTAGAAAACGACACAGGATGGCGACGCGGCGTCGCCATCCTGGGCTTTGTGTCACTTTGCTACGGGCGGCACGATCTTTTGGAACGGCTTGCCCTTCTGGTCGAGGTTGCGGTTCAAGTCGATCACGTCGAAATCCACTTTCGCACCACCTTCGGGCACATACACTTTGGCGCTCCAGAGGATCGCGTTGACGACGGTGCGGCGGAAGTTTTCGTCAGCCCAGTTGTGGTGATTGTGGCCGCCGGTGAACCCAAATGCCCGCCCGCCATCTTTGCGTTCGTAGGCCCAGGCTACCGTCTCGATCCGACCGAGAAACTTCTTGGCATCGGCGGTGCCACGGGAGTTGTCCGGCGGGAGTGCTTGCAGAATTGGCGTCACGCCTTTGGCTTCGGCCACGTCGGTCACGTCGCCGATCCAGTGCATGTTGAAGTACCACTCGTCCCGGATCGTGAACGGCTTGACGCCGTTCGTGATCGGGTGCTTCGGCAGCGTGCGGATAGTAGCATCCCAGTGCGGGTTGGTGGAAATTCGCGGGTCGTAGTAGCCGCCCATCCAGCCGACGACGGTGTCGCCGTGTCGCGGTTCGTAATCGACGGCGTAGTGCAGGTTCACCCACCCGACGCTCTTGTCGATCGACTTTTGCAGCAACTTCAAGCGGTCCTTTTGCACGACGGGGTGGCCACCACGACCGTCCATGTAGAACAGAATCGCGTCGGCCCCGTCGAAAATCTTCTCGTCCTTCGGCCACCCGTTGCGGACCATCACCGGCCAGACGCCGGGAGTTTGCTTCAACAAATTCATCAAGATCGCCGTGCCCGCGAAGAATTCATGGTCGCCGGGACCGTGGCTCTTGGAACCGGCCACGAGAACGATTTTCTTCCCCTGAAAACCCGCCGGCGGTTCGACTTCCAGGGGCACTTTCGACTGGTCGTAAGGGTCAAAGTCAAAATCAGCCGGGACCACAAGTGCTTCCTTCGGCGGCTGTTTAGGGTCCGCTGCAATCACGGAACTCATTGTCAAAACCTGCACCACCAGAGCGGACAAGAACAATTTTCGAGCCAACATGGGTATCCTCAAAACGGGAGAGACACAACGGCCACAGACGATAAACTCATCTTTCAGGAAAGCCCACCGCCAATCAACGGTATTCCCAGGTAACCGCCGAGTTTTATTTCGCTTCCGAGTTTAGTATGTCGGCCAGTATTCCACGCCTCAATCCGAGTCACTCTTCCGTGTTGTCGCCCCTGTTACCGTCATTGGCCAAGCTTTACGCCCACTTCGCGGACCATGCGGACTGCCCGAGTTATGAGAACATTGCGGCGAATGAAATCCCGGAACCGTATCGGTGGCTCTTGGTTCACACGCACCACATGACTGTTACGGTGGAGCGGTTTTATAGCGATGAGGTGAACGTGCAAGTGCTGGATTCGGTGCAGACGGACATGAGTTACGCCCGGAAGATTTTGCTGACGTTGAACACCAGCCATAAAGTCGTGCAGTTCGGCATCGTCCACATTGATTTGGCGTTGCTGTCACCGGTTGTGCGGGATGAAATCGTGGCTGGGAAAACGCCATTGGGACGGGTCTTGATTCAACACAACGTATTCCGCGTGGTGCAGCCGGTCCGCTACTTTCGTGCGGTGCTGGGTTCACAAATGGCGCATTGGTTTGGTGCAACGATTGGTGCGGTGACGTATGGCCGACTCGGCGTGATTTACACGGATGGCCAACCGGCGATCCACGTCGCAGAGATTCTCGCGCCGATTGTTTAGGATTCCAAAAGGGCTAACGGTGCCGTGATGTACAAGAGTGCCCCGGTTTCCGAGAATTGCTCGCAGTGGTCATGCCCCGGTTCGGCACGTTGGTAATCACCCTTCTTCAATCTCACCCCGCCGACTACGATTTCCCCTTCGAGCACCAAGCACTCTTCCGGCCCGTCATGCGGGTGCGACGGGTAGGACGCACCAGGCTCCATCCGCATCAAAAACGTGAACTGTTTCCGCCCCCGATCTTTGTTCAGAATCCGGACGGCAACACCGGCATACGGGGTCGGGGCAAACTCGTCTTCATCAACGAACCGGAACCGGATACCGGGGAGTTGGGTTGCTTTCAACTTCTGGAGCAACGTCGTTTTCACCGATGCTGGCGGTTCAATCGGCGGAATCGTCATCAAGATCGCCCGAACTGCGTCGTGCATATCCAACAGTGTCGCACATGCGTCTGCCCGTCCGGATTGGAGTTGTTGCTCAAAAGCGGAACGCTCCTGTGGCGTCAGAGCACCTGCCAAGTAGAGCGCTGCGGATTCTTCGATGGAATTGGCACTCACTGAATCTGTTCCTGAGTATTCAAACTCTTGGCGCTATCGCGGAGGCGAATCATCCCGAGGCGAATGCGGGTTTTTACTGTTCCGAGCGGCCAACGTAAGCGTGCCGCAATTTCTTCATGTGTCAAGCCGCAGAAAAAAGCAAGATGAATCGGTTCGTGCTGGTCCGGCGGCAAACACGACAACGCCGACTGCATTCGACCGTTGTTATCGTGTTGTTCGGCAACGATCGCGGGGTCTTCTTTTGTCGTCCCGACGTCCGGCAACTGGTCCACTGTCACCGTGGTTCGTTTCCGAAGTCGGTCCATTGCACGGGACCGGGCCAGTAACAAAATCCACACGTCCGGGGTCGCCCGACAAGCGTCAAATCGGTCCGCTTGTTTCCACACCTGCAAAAACGTCTCTTGTAATACGTCCTCCGCGTCCGTTTGGTTTCGCAACAGTCGCAAAATTAACCCAAATGCCCGCGCGGCGAACCGATCGTAGAGCGCCGCAAACGCGGTATGGTCGCGGTGGGCGATTTGGTTCAGCAAGTCGTGATCCGAGCAAGTCATCGGTTCCAGTCGCAGTCAGGCTCAGAAATTACGGTGATGCACTACTTAATAGACACGCCTACGGGCAGAATTTCCAGACAGTGCTATTACGTTCGCGGGCGATATTGGTTCGCCCGAGGTTAAACGGGCGTAAAGCTTAGTCCGTCGTGGGCGATGTCGTAGTCCACTTGCACCGTCATGCCGTCACGCACGTCGCCTTTCATCATCAGCCGTGCGAGGGCGGTTTCCACTTCACGTTGCAACGTCCGCTTCAGCGGTCGGGCGCCGTAGTTGGCATCGTATCCACTGCGGACTAAGTGTGTTTTCGCTTCATCCGTCACGGTGATTTGGATCTTGCGATCCACCAACCGCTCCCGGATGCGATCGAGTTGGATGTCGATGATCCGCTTCAAATCGGCTTCGCGCAGCGAATGAAACACGATTGTTTCGTCGATGCGATTGAGGAATTCCGGGCGGAAATGCTTGCGGAGTTCGTTCAGCACTTCGTCACGCATCCGTTCGTAGAGTTCGCCGATACTTGACCCCCGGTACTGCAAGATTTTCTGGCTGCCGACGTTCGAGGTCATAATCACGATCGTGTTCTTGAAGTCCACCGTGCGGCCTTGGCTGTCGGTCAATCGCCCGTCGTCGAGGACTTGTAACAGCACGTTGAACACGTCCGTGTGGGCCTTTTCGATTTCATCGAACAGGATGACACAATACGGGCGACGGCGAACGGCTTCAGTCAATTGCCCACCTTCGTCGTAGCCGATGTAACCAGGTGGGGCACCGAGCAACCGCGACACCGTGTGCTTCTCTTGGTACTCGCTCATGTCAATGCGGATCATCGCCTTTTCATCGTCGAACAAGAACTCGGCCAGGGCACGCGCCAGTTCCGTTTTCCCGACGCCGGTCGGCCCCAGGAACAGAAAACTGCCGATCGGCTTATTCGGGTCTTTGAGTCCAGCGCGGGCGCGAATGACCGCTTCACTGACTGCTTTGGTGGCTTCATCTTGTCCAATCACCCGCTTGTGAAGAACCTCTTCGAGATGCAGTAATTTTTCTTTCTCGCCTTCGAGCAACTTCATCACCGGCACTCCGGTCCACCGGCTGACGACCGACGCGATGTCGGATTCCCCGACTTCTTCTTGAAGCAGCCGTGGCCCGCCGGTGTTGGCGTTGAGTGCGTCCTCCAGGACGACGAGTTGCTTTTGGAGTTCTGGCAGGGTGCCGTACTTCAACTCCGCGGCGCGGTTCAGGTCGTAGTTGCGTTCCGCGAGTTCGATTTGTTGTTTCGCGTTTTCAATCTCTTCGCGGACGGTCCGGACCTTTTGCATCGCGGCCTTCTCCGCTTGCCACTTCCCTTTGAGGCCGTCGGAATCCGCTTTTAGGTTCGCCAGTTCCTTTTCAAGTTTCGCCAGCCGCTCCTTCGACGCCGCATCGGTCTCCTTGCGTAATGCTTCGCGTTCAATTTCCAGTTGCATGACCCGGCGGGAAATCTCGTCGAGTTCGGTCGGCATCGAGTCAATTTCGGTACGTAGCTTCGCGGCGGCTTCGTCGATGAGGTCGATGGCCTTATCTGGCAAAAACCGATCAGTGATGTAGCGATTCGATAGCACTGCTGCGGCGACAAGGGCGCCGTCCTTGATCCGCACACCGTGGTGGATTTCGTACCGTTCTTTCAAGCCACGCAAAATCGAAATCGTGTCCTCGACGCTCGGTTGATCGACTTGCACCGGCTGAAACCGACGTTCCAGGGCCGCGTCTTTTTCGATGTGCTTGCGGTATTCATCCAACGTCGTCGCGCCGATGCAATGCAGTTCGCCGCGTGCCAACATCGGCTTCAGGAGGTTGCCAGCGTCCATCGCGCCTTCGGCTTTCCCAGCCCCGACAACCGTGTGCAGTTCATCAATAAACAGGATGATTTTGCCGTCCGACGAGGTGACTTCGTTGAGGACCGCTTTGAGGCGTTCTTCAAACTCACCGCGGTACTTCGCCCCGGCGATGAGGGCACCCATGTCGAGCGAAACCAGCCGCTTGTCCTTCAACCCTTCGGGCACGTCGCCGCGAATAATGCGTTGCGCCAAGCCTTCCGCAATCGCCGTTTTACCCACACCCGGTTCGCCGATCAACACCGGGTTATTCTTGGTGCGGCGACTCAGAATTTGCACCACGCGGCGGATTTCTTCGTCGCGGCCGATGACCGGATCGAGCTTGCCTTTCATGGCCGCTTGCGTGAGGTCGCGGCCGTACTTTTCGAGCGCTTGATAAGTCTCTTCCGGGTTCTGCGTCGTCACCCGTTGGTTGCCACGAACTTCTTGCA
>JAYSXU010000169.1:0-5628 GCA_043716965.1 Fimbriiglobus sp. | reverse complement strand
GCGGACGTGTACGGCGTGCCGTTTTCGTTCATCCCGGTGGCGGGCGTTCCCGAACCACGTGCGGACGCCAAGCCCCGCATCGGCAAGAAAGTCCACGCCGTACCGGAGCGACTGCACGCCCGACCGTGGTTGAAAGTCACCTTCCCGCGTGTCATCGGGTATCGGTACGACGTACCGCCGGACCGCCTTTCGGCCAAGTTCGACTCGTCGCACCGATTGGTTCTCAGCACCCAGGACATCCCGACGTACACGGAAAACGCGCCGATCGTGGGCGAAACCGCCATCCTTACGCTGGACAGTTTGAAGGGCGTTCGCCCGCAGACCGTGGCGTTCAAGCTGACGACGCACTTGCAGCAACACTACTTCCGCGATCAGCCGTGGTTGTTCCCGCAACTATTGGGGATCGTCCGCCAGTGGTTAGGCGACCCGGACGGCGATTCGCCGTTCGTTGAGTACGGCGACGAGACGTTCCCCGGCTTGTTGCTCTTCGTGCAAAAGGCGAACGAGGCGGCGGAGAAGATTCAGCGGGCGATCATCTCGGCGTCCGGCGGGCCGCAGCGCTTGCGGGCGGAACTCCCCATGACCGATGCGATCGGCACGACGGCGGACGTGGCCTACGACACGGTGAAGACGGTTTGGACCACGAACCCGGCGAAGTGCCACCTGAACTTGGTGCCCGAAGACAGCGGGTGGGAAACGGCGGTCGTGCAGAAGTTGGAGCGCATGGACGAAGTCGCGGCGTATGTCAAAAACCAGAGCCTGAACTTCCGCATCCCCTACGTGTTTGAAGGCCGACCGGGGCACTACTTCCCGGACCTGATCGTGAAAATCGACGACGGCCACGGTTTCGACGACCTGTTGCACCTCGTCATTGAAGTGTCCGGGCAGGAGCTAGCCGAGAAAGACGCCAAGGTCGATACCGCCAAAACCATGTGGCTCCCCGCCGTGAACAACGAAAAGCGGTTCGGACGGTGGGCGTTCCTGGAAATCGACAACCCCGGCAACGCCATGCAATCCATCCGCAGGTTCCTGAAAGAAAGGGTGAGGCAATAGCTTCTCAAAAACCGTTTCACCACGGAGGGCACAGAGAGCTACAGAGAAGCGAAAATCATGTTTTGGTTTTCACTCCGTGGCTCTCTGTGCCCTCCGTGGTGAACACCCTTCTTTGCCACGCCCACCCATTTTTGCCTCTGCTGTTTTCTGTTGCGATCGGAGCGGAATGTCGGTAGTGTCGCAAGCTTTCCGGATTGACTGCGACTCGCCACTGGAATGGACGCCCGACATGGCCAAGAAGTCACGCACCCCTGCCAGAGCCAAACCACCCATCGGTGTCGAATCGCATACGCACTCGACCGCAAAACGGGTCAACATTCCGACCCGCGAGACATCGGCGTTTGCGACGGGGGACGTGAACCCGGCGGTCTTGGAGCGTGACCCGTCGCTGGACCCGCAATTGGTTTGGAAGGGGAAAGCGGGGAACCTGGAAGTGCCGGTCGTGGCGGTGCATGTGCAGGAGAAGGTTCACCCGCGTGCGATTATCGAAGACCTGAAGGCCCAAGCTGCCGGGGCGAAGCCGAAGTTGGTCGATCTGTTCAGCGACTTCAACGGGCTGGACGACTTCCAAAAGAAGCTCGACTTTTACGCCCACGAGCAACACTGGACCAACCGCCTTATCTTGGGCGATTCACTCCTGGTGATGACCAGTCTTGCGGAGAAGGAGCGATTGCGGGGCCGCGTCCAGTGCATCTACTTCGACCCGCCCTACGGCATCAAGTTCGGCAGCAACTGGCAAGTCAGCACCCGCAAACGCGACGTGAAAGACGCCAATGCCACAGACCTGACCCGCCAACCCGAACAAATCAAAGCGTTCCGCGACACCTGGGAACTCGGCATCCACAGTTACTTAACATACCTCCGCGACCGCCTTACCGCTGCCCGCGAACTCCTCACCGAGAGCGGTAGCCTCTTCGTCCAAATCGGCGACGAAAATGTGCATCTCGTGCGCTGTCTGATGGACGAAGTGTTCGGTAGTGACAACTTTTGTGGACTCGTTGCGTTCAAGAAAACAACTGGCGCGGGCAGCTTTGCTGGAGGCACTGACGTGCTGTCATCAGTGTGTGATTACCTATTGTGGTTTGCAAAGAGTAAGGAGCATGTGAAGTACCGGCGACTCTACTTGGAGAAGGAAATCGGAGGTGTCGGAGGCGATCAGTACACATGGCTCGAATTGCCAAAGGGACAGCGAGAACGTGTTCCCGCCGGAGGAATTGCGAGACGGGCACACGAAGGGCGAGTGTTTCGTGGCGACAACCTAACCTCACAAACTACAAGGGTGGGGCAGACTACAGTTTTTCCTGTTGAGTTTGATGAGAAAACCTTCATTCCAAACAAAGGCGGCTGGAAGACGAATCAATCAGGAATGGCCAAATTGAAGGCTGCGAGGCGGCTACTGGCTCAGGGCAACACATTGTCATACGTGCGGTACTTCGATGACTTCCCGTGCTTTCCGTTCAGCAACGTGTGGGATGACACCGTTACGTCTGGCTTCGGTGAATCCAAGCTCTATGTCGTCCAAACCAACACTAAAGTCATCGAGCGTTGCATGTTGATGACCACAGATCCCGGCGACCTAGTCCTTGATCCGACGTGCGGCTCGGGGACAACCGCCTTCGTCGCGGAGCAATGGGGGCGGCGGTGGATCACGATTGACACGTCTCGTGTGGCGTTGTCGTTGACACGGACTCGATTGATGGCCGCGAAGTTCCCGTATTACCTGCTCGCCGATTCGCCTGCGGGACGCAAGAAGCAGCAACAACTCGGCGTTCCTACTCCGGTCGTGAAAACCGAAGCCAGCACCGTTCCGGACATTAATTGTGGCTTTGTGTACAAGACGGTGCCGCACGTCACGTTGAAAAGCATCGCCAACAACCCGGACATCCGTGAAGGAATGAGCCGTGCGGAGATCGACGCGGCGATTGCCAAACACGCCGATAGCGAAACGCTCTACGACCAGCCGTATGAGGACAAATCGACCGTCCGCGTCTGCGGGCCGTTCACCGTGGAAAGCCTGTCGCCGCACCGCGAGATGCCCCCGGTGACCGGGATCGTTCCGAGTACCGACACGCCGGTGAAACTCGATCCCGGAAACTACCTCCGCGTGATTATTGATAACCTGCTCGAAGCGGGCGTGAAGGGGAGCGACAAGCGTGAACGCATCGCGCTCACCCGCCTCGACCCGTTCCCCGGTCGGTACGTCCATGCCGAAGGCGCAACCGACAAGGCTCTGGGCGTCCGCGTTAGCATCGGTCCGGAACTCGGGACCGTCGGGGACCAGTGGCTGAAGTCCGCCGCCCTGGAAGCGATCCAAGGGAGCAAGCCCGACTTGCTGTTGATTTGTGCGTTCGCGTTTGAAGCCAGCGTCCACCAGCAGACGGCGGAGCTATCGAAGGAGATTCAGTTCGGCAGCCTCCGCATCCTGCCGATCCGCATCAACCCGGACCTCGCCATGTACGGCGACAAGACCGGCCAGGAACTGCTCAAAAAGACCGGCAGCGCCAACCTGTTCACCGTCTTCGGCGAACCCGATTTGAAGGTGACGCGGTTGAAAGATGGCCAATACACCGTGACCATTCGCGGCCTGGACGTGTTCGACCCGACCACCGGCGAGGTCCGCGAATCCAGCACCGATGACATCGCCTGTTGGTTCCTGGACACCGACTATGACGGCCAAAGCTTCTTCGTCCGCCAAGCCTACTTCTGCGGCGCCACCGACCCCTACGAACGCCTAAAGAAAGCCCTCAAAGCCGAGATCGACGAGGGCGAATGGGCCAAACTCGCCAGCACAACCAGCCAACCCTTCCAAGCGCCAAGGGGCCGCACCGTCGCCATCAAAGTCATCAACCACTTCGGCGACGAAATCCTGAAGGTGATGACGTTGGAGGAGTCGAAGAAGTAACCGGCGTGTCATGTTCGGACACCCATCTCGTGATTCAGGAAGTCATGTGTGTCCCGTCCAAAGAGATCGGCGCCGCGTTCGCATTGGACAGGTTGGACAGGTTGGACGCGAATTCCGGTATGAGCGCGGTTCGCGCTATAGGAAACGGCGTTCAATCGGGAATCGGCCTCCAACTGGTCCAACCTGTCCAAGTTCGGTTCGGTCGGGGGATGTTTTGCGAGTCGAATTCCCGTGTAAAAGTGGCCACCGCTCTTCCGCTTCCCGACGCCTTTGTCTTTCAACCGAGTGCCGAACAGTGTTTTTGTGAGTTGTCGGCCGTCGCCTTCGCTCTCGTGCCACTTGACGTAGGCGTCGTACACCACGCTTGCTTTCTCTTCCGCCTGCGAATCTAGTTCGCACCGTTCCGCGATGAATTGTCCGACAACGTCCTCTGCCTCTTCGTAAGCCTTCGTTGCGTTGAGCACGGCTGCGGGTGCGCCGAGTTCCATTCCTGCGTCTTGTAAAGCCTGAAAACCTCGGACCATCCACACCAGAATGCCCGGTGCCTCGGCGACCAGCTTCGCCTTGAGTCCCTTGTCGGCCTTGAGGTGCGCGGCACCCGGTTCGTCCCCGTCGCTCCAGAACCGAACGTCGAACGGGATGAGCCGCAGTCGCCGCCAGATGCCGTGGCCACCCTCCTTCACACGCGGGCGGTGGTTCGTAACGATGCAGACCTTGTGCGTCGGCTTAAACTCGAAGAAGTCTTGCCGCATGAACCGCGCCTTGATGCTGTCTCCCCCGGTCAACTCCTTCAACAGCGGTTCATCAATGCGGGCACCTTCCGCCGTTTCCGTGAGCGCCACCAGCCGCTTGCCGCGTAGGTCCGCGCGTTCGGTCGGGTGAGCCTGCCCGTTTTTTGCGATCATCAAGTCCGGCGCGGCCTTTCCGGAATAATCCCCGCCCATTACTTCAATGATCGTTTCGAGGAAGACGCTCTTCCCGTTCGAGCCGCCACCCCATAACACGGGGCAAACGTGAATCGAGGTATCACCACTTAAGAGATAACCGAGCCAGAACTGAACGAAAGAAATCAGATCCGCATCACTTGCAAAAATGTCGTTTATGAACCGTTCCCAGGTCGGACACGTCGCGGACGGGTCGAACGAGGTTGAACAAAGTTGGGTGAGCATGTCGTGGCGGGAGTGCGGTCGAAGTGACCCGTACCGCAGGTCCACCGTGCCGTTCGGACAGTTCAATAGGAACGCCGCGTCGGGTAGTTTGTCGAAGTTGGAGAGTAGAATCGGTATTGGTGGTTCGCTTTCTGCCAGCGCGAGCATGTTCGTCAGCCGTGACTTCGATTGTGTCCCGATCGCCGATTGAATGAGTCGCTCGGCTTCGGCTCTTTCTTCATTCGTCTTTGCTTGATTGAACATCTCCGTGGCATCGGTGAGAAGCTTCGCAGCCGTTTTCTTCGCCATCCGCATGAGCGCGCCCAGGTCGTCGTGAACCCATCTGTCACCATTCCACGAGTACCACCCGCGTTCGGCGGTGTAACGTGCGTTTTCGTGGTGTTCTCGGGCGAAGCGAATCCCGTTGGCCTGATCCGTTGTAGGGTCCACCTTGCCGCCATCGACGACTTCCCGCCCCGCGTCAGCCACCGCTTCTCGTACCGCCGCAGACTCTTGTTTCGCTGC
>JAYSXU010000168.1:0-5633 GCA_043716965.1 Fimbriiglobus sp. | reverse complement strand
GAAAGCCGAGCGGGATCAAGACCACTCCAGGAATGCCCAACGCCCAGGACCGGGCGATACTCATCCGCCATTTGGGCCACAGAATCGTGCGGCGATCGACGGGGATTGCCAGTAACGATTCGAGCGTCAGCCGTTGTCGTTCCCGTACCACGCTACCCGTCGCGGCGGAACCGATCACCAGCAGGTACGTGAAGAAACAGCCGGCGCCCGTGATGAGAAAGATGTTCGACCCGGCGTCACTTCGGCGGCCTTCCGCAAAACTCCAGAACACGGTGACCAACGCAATGACGGCCATAAACGCCACGATGATGCCGACGGCCACGCCGACGGCAATCAACACGCCGCGCATGGAATCGTCGTCGGCGGTTCGCTTCAATCCGGTGGTGTGCTTCTCTTTCCAGAGGAACGGGTCTTTCTCATCGACGCGCGGTCGATTGCGAATCTCTTCAGGCACCGACATCCGAACCGGCGGTGGCCGCCGCCGCCGGCGAAACGGAGGCGGTTCAATGTCTCGTGTCGAACGACTGGCACTCGGCACCGGACTCGGTGGAATCACTCGAACCAGTTTGGCGGTGGGCAACGGTTCGGCATTGCTGTCGGCCACGAATTCGATCGGCTCGTCGAGAATCAGCAACTGGTTGGATGGCAGTTGATCGTCACCCCGAAGCTTGGCAACGGGTAAATCCTCGGGGCGTTTTCGCTTCGACTCCGCGCGGTCGGCCTTCTTGTTCCGGACCGGCTTGGCGCGCATTTTTCGGACCCAGCGGACACCCATCCACACCGCCCCGAGTGCGACGAGTAATTGCACGGCGGGGTAAGCCAACCCGATCGCGTAAAACGTTTCCGGCGCGTTGGCTTCCATCCCCCACAGCACGAAGATGATGCCGAACGGGCTGAGAATCGGGTGCAGGCCGCAACCGACAAAAACGTGCAACGCCGTCAGCCCGTAGGACCGGAACAACGCCCCGCGGTAGGTATCGACGGCCACGGCGCTCGCCGCACTGATTGCCGCGAGCATCGTGATAGTCGTCGCCGTGATGAGGTAGCCGACCAATAAAAACTTCAAGCTCACGCCGCCGTAAAGTTGCGTGATCGAGAGGATCGGCAACCCGGCGAACATGATGCCGAGCAAAAACACCAACCGCCCAAGGAACTTGCCAAGCAGAATCTCACGACTCGTCAGGTCGCTGATGAGGATAAAGATGAAGGTCTGCTTCTCCTTTTCCTCCGAGATTCCCCCGGCGGCATAGGCCGGCGTCAACAAACACAGCACGGCAAGTTGCGTGAACAGAAACGTCAGGGCGAACTGTTCCCCGAAGCGGGCGGATTGTTCCAGGGGCATACTTTGGCTGGTGGCCGTAAATAGATTCCACGGGTCGGATTGGCGGAACCAGACGAGCGTAAAAATGGTCAGCACGAACAACAGGGAAACCGCAAGGATGAACCGAGCACGAGCGTCTTGACCGCGACGGGCGAGCCGAATCAGCTCCCAGCTAAACAGCGGTCCCACCCATCCCGCGCGGGAAGGTTTCCGCGTGGGAATTGGGGGAGGGCTGGGTTCGGATTCGATGGCGGCTTCGGGCACGTGGGGTTACCGGGTGTTGCGATCTTGGAGGCCCAGTGCGTACCCGGCGAGGCCGAACGGACGGTACGTCCCCTTGCCCCAACGGTCGAAGCCATCGACGGTTTTCTTGTCGCCCGCCGCGCTGTTGTTCCGAGCCAGTGCCAACCGTGCCCAGGCGTGCCCCAGTTTGTGTTCTCTCGGATCGACCGGGATTTCCGCCACCGATTCTTCCGCCACTTTCGGCGTCGGAGCGGCGAGGAATTGCTGGCGAAGGAAGTCCGCTTTCGCCCACGCGCGGGCGTCGTCTTTCGAGATCGCCTTCGTGAACGTCTCCAGCTTGTCCGGTTGATTCGCCCGCCCCGCTTGTGCCGCGAGGCGGATCAGGGTGAAGTCCGGAATGGTGCCCAATTCCTTCTTTTTGCCGTCCGTGTTGACGATGTCGGCGGCCGCTTGCACCGCTGGTCCCGGTTCCGCCGACAACTCGGCGATCAGGGCTAATGCCTTCAACCGGCCGTCGCTTCGTCCCGGCCGTTTCGCCAAATCAATCGCTTCTTGGGGGCTGTTTTTCAGCACGAACAGTGTGCTATGAAGAGTCCGCGACCCCTCATCGACGGGGCCGGTGCCCGGTGGCAACGTCGGTGCTTTCAACGCTGGCGGTGGTGTCGGCAATGATTGGCCCAACGCGATCAGCGATCCGGTTGCCGGGCGACCTGCACCCAATGTCTGGACGATGCCTTTGACAAGGTCATCGACTTTCGCGGGGTCGTTCGTCGCCTTCAACAGTTCGATGCCCACCTGGGCCGTGGCTTCGACTTGTTCGGTTTCGTTAAACAGGACTGGAATCAGCTTCTCGGCAATGTCCGCGTGTTGCGACTTGGCCAGTTCCCGAGTCAAGCGGCGGATCGTTTGGAGACGGGCTTCCAACGCGACCGGCTTGTCCTCGTTGCGCATCGACGTGAGCGTCTGTTTCAGTTCACCCTGTACGTCGTAGGTCTTCTGGTTAATCTTGGCCCGTGCCGCGCCGACGGGTTGCGGGGCGAAGCGAATCCGTTGATTCTCCTTGACCTTGTCGTCATCCCCACCAAGTGCCAGTTGCGCCATTGCCAATTCGAGGAACAACATATCCCGGCCCATCGACGGCGAGGCCGCTTCGAGTTCTTGCCGGGCTTTTGCGAAGTGGTTCAGACCTTCCTGTAACTCCTTCTCGTCCTTCTTGTCCCGGCGGGCGGCGTACTCACCCGCACTGATGGATAACGCAGCGCGGAAGAGCGGTGCTTCGCTCGGGGGCAGTGTCGTATCCGGGCCGGGCACGTCCTCCATCGCCAGCTTCATCGTCTCGATTTCTTTGCTGTCACCCCGTTGCCGGTTGAACGTCATGACAGCCAACGCGATCAGGCCGATCAGGGCGAGTGGGAACGCCACGACGAACACTTTTTGCCACAGTGGTCGTGGTTCCAATTCTGGCCGACCGAGACCGGCTTCCCGAAGCGATTGCCCCGACACGAACCCGGCGTCCCCCGAGGCCACGACGCCTTCGAGTTGCTCCCGCTTCGCCATGCTGGGTCCGGTGCCACCCTTCCGCCAGTCTTCTTTCTCTTTCTTTTTCTGCTCCGGCACCTTGGTGCGATGCCGGCACTCCGGGCACAACACGTTCTTACCCTGCCGCGACCACGGTTCGGTCCACAGGTGTTCACACGCTTCGCACTTCATCGCAATCGTGCGTTGATCGACCGGCTTGGTGTCTTCCTGCTCCTCGGAGAACATGGCCAGTGCCATCGCGTCCGCATCCACAGCATGCGGCGGCGGAACAGCTGGTTTGGCGGGGACTTTCACGGCTGGCTTGGCCGCAACTGGCTTCGCCGCCCCCGGCTTCAAAGCGGGGGCCGGTACCGTGCCGTTCTTGATCGGCTTCGCCTCCACCAGGAACGGCTTGCGGCAATCCGGATTCCCGCACGTCACCCGCTTGCCGGCTAAATCATCCTTCAGCCGGTAGGGTTTTTGACAGGCCGGACATTGAATATCAATCGCCATAGGATCGGCCCTATTCGCCCCGGAGTTCGACTGGGGCGGCCAATGTGACGCGGTTCTTCGGATCAACGACAAGAAGTCGCAATAGCATTATGCCCACTCCCCACCCACCCGGCAATCAGTTGACGCGGGCGGGTTGCGATTTTGGCATTTCCCGTGCCCCGGTCGCCGTTGACGGGACTGGGTGGGCTGGGTATTTCTCGGCGACGAAATGGGGGGTCACCTACTTGTTGAAGGCAGGGTTGTGATGAATCGCGTTTCGAGATTGGGTCTGTTAGGCGTGGTGGTTGGATTGGTTGCAAGTGGGCCGGGGTGTCGGATGATGGACTCGTACTACGAGGACGACGGTCACGAACGCTGTTCGGAGTACCAGCGGCCCGAACCGCAACCGGAACGACACCGCAGTGTCACTGCGGTGCGGGAACCGGGGATTTATCCGGGCGATGACAAGCGATAGCGCTAATCAGCCGACTTCATGCCCTGATTTTGGTCGTACCAAGTGCGCAGGTTGGCGTCACAATTCGTTAGCCCCAATCGGGTCAGTGCGAGAATTGCGGCGGCAATCAACGTGAATCCGACGAACCACGACAGCGTCACGCCGCTCCGGAGCGGCATGTACGCGAGACCGGGTGGTAGGAAGTTGGCGGCCTCGACCCAACCCATCTTTAAGAAGCCGACCAGGACCATCGGTACGCCGAGTGTGAGCAGCGACGAGATTCCGCTACTTTGCGTCCCGGTCGAAAAGGCCCGGAAGCCGACGACGAACGCGAAGCACCAAATCAACACGCCACCCAGCACGGCGGCGATGACATCGACCCAGTCGTTGCGCCCGGAAATGCCCAACGCCAGCCACAGCACGCTGGAACCAAAGAGGTAACCCCAGCCGCGCTTCCAGGACGCGAGTAGGGAAGCGTGCCAGTAATCCCGGCTGGATAAATCGGTCAGCAACAGCAGTTCCAACCGCTGGCAGCGGTTCTGCGTTGTGGAATCCCACAGCCCGAACTGGAACGCCGCCGGGACCGCGGCCAACACCGCAAGGGCGGTCGCAATGGCCGGCGCACCGCCCCAATTTTCCAAGAGTAAGAACACGAGCTTGCCCATCCACGACGGCCAGTCGTCGCTCGCCACAATGAACGCCGCATAGATGAGCGAAAACCCGCCGGCGAGCCACAGGTTCACCTTGCCGGAATACTCCATCACCCGCCGCACCGCCCACCACGACAACGGCTTGTCACCGATCTTTTCCAGTTGCGATTCCCGGCTCGAATCAATCGGCTTGTAGTGCCGGTCGTGGAAGTGTCCCTTCAACCGAAACGCCGCTCGGAAACCCGCAGCCGTGATAAGGCAGCACGCAAACAAACTAAGCAACTCGAAGCGTTCCCAGGCGATCCAATCGACGCGGTCCGACGAGAACCAGTATCGCACGATCCCGAACGGGTTCATGTTGTGAAGGAACTTCACGCAGTCGTAAATCAGTTGCCCGAGTGTGGGCGGTAACTTCTCCAACCAGACCAGCAAATTCTCCGCCGCCAGGACGCCAATCACCAGATAAACCAACACACTCGCCATGCCGAACAGTTCCCCGATGCGTCTCACGATCACGGGTTCGTACACCCACGCCGTTAGGCCGACCCCGGCGAGAATTCCCCACACGAACGGCATGACAAACAGTGGCACAAGGTCTTGCGGATCGACCCTGCCGGTAAACAGTAAGCCACCAATCAGTGGTAGCCCGGACAGCCAGACCAGGGCAAAGCGGCACACCCCGACGAGCGATTCCGCAAAGAACAGCCGCTTCGCTTCGATCGGCGACGTGAGTAAAAACTCGAGCGCCTGACTCTTGGGCAACTGCGTCAATCGCCAACCAATGAGGGCCGCACCTTCGACGATGCCCAAGCACAACATCGCGTACCCCACGCCCATCAGCACTTGTCCCGATTCCGCAGTCGCTGCGGCATACGACAACGCCGCAACGATGAGCGTGTGCGCCACGGCCACACGGCGAAACGTCAACTGCCGTCCGGGAGCAAGCATGGCGATC